>NZ_JAUBQU010000072.1:25754-34924 GCF_036701435.1 Microcoleus sp. Pol12A5 | reverse complement strand
TCACATTTTGCTGATAATTCTTTGCAGGATTTCCACGCCTGTTACCGCTTGCCAGCCAAACAGCCCCAAGAGCACAACATTCAGAAAGATGTGAGTGTTTCTCGCCAAATCATTGCCTTTTTGCATCAAAGGAGTCAGCGAGGCTGCGATCGCAATTATTGCCGTCATTCCCAACCCTGCTAGTAAGTGCGGGCCGACAAATAGTTTGCCGTTATTGATGTAGGTGACAGCCATTCCGCCCACTGCACCCGTTACCATCAACGCTAGCAGCAAAGAACCCATCTGGTGGTGCTTGATGTTGAATTTTCCCTTAATTAACTCTTTTTTGACTTCGCCTTCGGCGCTTCTGGTACGGCGGATTTGCAGGCCGAGATACAAAGCATACAATGAGATTGCTAGCAATACCCACATTAAAACTGGGTGGAAGAATTGGCTCCAAACTTTCACTGACTGAGGAATTTCGAGATTCATAGTGTTCTGAGGATTAGCAAACATACTTCATAAAACTTAGCATACCAGTCAGGCCGTCTCGTGCGACGGTAAAAATATACGGGATGAGAGACTATTATGCCTGCCACTAAACAAGACGCTGTATTGATTCAAGCCGCCAAGACTGGCAACATTATTCACGTCCAAGCTTTACTCGCTAAGGGAGTTGACGCTAACGCCAAAGACTCTGAGGGGACGACGGCTTTGATGTTTGCTGCCCAAAAGGGCTATACAGAAATCGTGCGTACTCTACTAAACAAGGACGCTAATGTCAACCAGGTGAGCAGGCGTTTTGGGCTAACGGCTTTGATGCTGGCGGCGGCTCACAAACAGGCTGACTCTGTGCGGCTGTTGCTGGCGGCGGGTGCTGATGTTAATGCTAAAAATGATGATGGAAGTACAGCTTTGATGGCGGCTTCTCTGAAGGGTGATATCAATGTTGTGCGGATGTTACTTGATGCTAATGCTGATGTAAATGTGCGTGATAAAGATGGAGATTCAGCTTTGAAAATGGCTGCTTTATCCGGTCATCAAGCTGTTGTTAAAGCTTTGGTGGATGCGGGTGCTGTTGCTGAAAATTCTATGCTGTTTTTAGCTGTCCGTCAAGGAAGCGCTGAAATTGTGCGAAGTTTGCTCAATTGTGGGGCGGATGCTAATGTTAAAAATCTAGAGAGCAAAACTGCTTTGATGCTGGCTGCGACGGCGGGAAATTTGGCTGTTGTCGAAGCGCTGTTGGCTGCTGGTGCTGATGTCGAAATTCCCGACAAAAACGGCGAAACTGCTTTAACTTGGGCTGCGGATTCCGGCAATACTGATGTGGTGCAAACTTTGCTTGGTGCGGGTGCTAATGCGAATGTGAAAAATGGAGATGGGGGCACGGCTTTGATGGCCGCGGCTGCTGGAGGAAATGCGCCGATCGCCCATATCTTACTCGATGCTGGCGCGGATATCAACGCTAAGGATAAAGATGATGAAACTGCTTTGAATTTTGCGGTGGTTGAAGGCTGCGAAGATGTGGTGGAATTGCTATTAAACCGAGGTGCAAGTGTCGGTGCTAGAAATCGGTTGGGCGATACGCCTTTACTGGTAGCGGCTGTTCACGGTCATAGTGCGATCGTATCGGCTTTGCTGCAAAAAGTAAACTCAAATCGGGCTGATTTCCTGAATGCAAAAAACTTTGGGGAGACGGCTTTGACGCTGGCTGCGTTTCACGGACATACCGACACGGTGAAGGCTTTGCTTGACGGCGGTGCTGATCCGAATATCCCGGCGGATTTGGGGAAAACGGCTTTAATGAAGGCGTGCGATCGAGGTTATGTGGCGATCGTTCAATTATTAGTCGAAAAAGGTGCGGATGTCAACTTGCTGGATGATTCGGGCGCAACCGCTTTAATGTGGGCAGCACATCGGGGTTATGCTGATGCAGTAAAGATTTTAATTGATGCTGGTGCAGAACTAAACCACAAAAATCCGGGAAATTATACAGCTTTAATGCTGGCTGAGTTTAAGGGTTATTCTAGTGTGGTGAAATTGCTCAAAAGTGCTGGAGCACTGGAGTAAGAGTTAAATAGTTTTGAGTAAGGTAATTCTGTCATTCTGAGGGTAGGCTTTGGTAAGTGAAGAAGCTCACATATCGGAACTTACGCACTGTAAGAGTGTGGCGGCAATAATTGAGATTCTTCGCCTTACTCAGAATGACAAAATTAGGTGATTATTGCATCCAGGACTATGAATTAACCTCAATTTGCTTTGCGTACCCAGCCGTTAATAGTAAAGCGGCTATCAGCAAAAGCTTTTGAGGGACAGCTAACTCGCAAAACTTCGTGCATATAGCGACTTAGAAAAAATACGATGCTGTTATTGCGAGGCTCAACGGTTCTGAATGTCTTGTCCGCAACATAAAAATTGTTTTCGATTTTGCTGTCATAAATCTGCAACTCGCCACCTGAAAAACCCTTGGGTTCTCGATAGAAATAGTAAACGTAAGTAAAAAATCGGCTGGCGGTATCTGGCGAGCCACTGTCGTTGTGAAGTTTATAAAAGTTGTTGTCATTGTGCATGGTTAGCTGAGCTTCTATCTCACCCAGGGGAAATGACGGAATATTTAAACTTTTCAGCACGTCGGGGAGAATTGCTTTGATGCGATTAACCATCAGTTCCGAAAAATCCGGGAACGAGTGGAGTACCATCGAACGGCGGTAATCTTCGGCATTGGTTGAGGTGCTGGTACTCACAAATTCTGATTCTTTTGCTAAGACATATTTGATGAGTTTATTCTTTTCTGCAGGGGTCAAAAAGTTGTCTATTTGGGCGTAGCGAGATATTAACTCGTCATTGACAGGCGGTGCAGGGGTGGGAATTTCTGCGGCGGGAATTTCTACGGGAGTTGCAAGCTGCTGCGGTTGCAGTTCCTGCAAGTAAATTGGGGGTTCTGTGACTAATCCGACTAGGTTTTCGCCGGGAAAAGAAAGGGCGGAACGACCTCCGTCTATAGGGATTTGAAATAAGGTGGAAAAACCGGGTGTTTGTTGAGTGCGATCGACTAATGTTTTGATCAGGCTGTGCAATAATGGTGTATCTGATTTGAGCGTAACGGTACACTGATGTCCGCCAGTGAGGAGGATTTTGACTTTTATATCTTGAGGTTTAATTTGCGGTTGAGTGTAAGTCATAATTTTTGAAGGACGCAACTGGGAATTTGGTATGACATAACAGTGTTGATTGGTGTCATAGCCTTCCAGATCCCCCCTAACCCCCTTAAAAAAGGGGGGGACAAGAGTCTCTAAATTCCCATTAAGAAGGGGGACAGGGGTTTTCTCAAAGTCCCCCGGAAGGGGGATTTAGGGGGATCGAGACTTAGAGTAAAACCAGAGATGCAAAGAATTTCCGACGTAAGTTAAGACCAATAAACACTATTGTATCCCTCCAATAAAATACACAAGTGAGAATTGCTTTAGGTATTATTCCTAATGCAAGAAGTGGCGAATATCAGTGAAAACCATTGTGATTCCGAGTTGGTTGGCTGCTTCGATGGAATCTCGATCGCGCATACTTCCGCCTGGTTGGACGATCGCAATTATGCCCGCCTCAGCCGCAGTTTTGACTGAATCGTCGAAGGGGAAGAAACCGTCACTGGCCAAAATCGCTCCTTTGCTCTTGTCTCCTGCTTGTTCTAATGCTAGTTTAACTGAGCCGACGCGATTCATTTGTCCGGCGCCGACACCGATTGTAGTGCGATCGCGCGTCACAACGATCGCATTTGATTTAACGTGTTTCGCTACTTTCCAAGCAAAGAGCAATTCTTCCCACTCTCCCGCCGTCGGCTGTTTCTCAGTAACAACCCGCCATTTGCTAGTTTCTTCTACTATATTATCTGAGTCTTGTACCAGCAAACCGCCTGCAATAACTTTAACAGTTTGTGGGGGCCCTTGAGTCAAGTCCGGCAAAATTAACACTCGAACTTTCGCCTTTTTCTTGATAATTTCTTCAGCCTCTGGTTTGCACCCCGGCGCGACAATACATTCTAAAAAGGTTTGAGTTAACGCCGTTGCGGTAGCAGCATCAATGGGGCGATTGAGGGCGACAATGCCGCCGAAAGCTGAGACTGAATCGGTGTCGAATGCTTTTTGATAAGCTTCCGAAATAGTTGTTCCCAAGGCAGTACCGCAAGGATTTGTATGCTTCAGAATAGCGGCGGCTGGTGTGTCGGGGAATTCTACGATCAGCCGCCTTGCTGCTTCTAAATCTACTAAATTATTGTAGCTTAATTCTTTGCCTTGCAGGATGCTGCTAGTCGTCCAGCCTGTCGGTGTACTTCCGCTTTGATACCAGGTGGCGGCTTGATGGGGATTTTCGCCGTAGCGGAGAGTTTGCAACTCTTTTCCTGATAAATTAAACTGCTTTGGTAGCGAAGATTCTTCAGCGGATTGGCTGCTGCTGAGATAAGTTGCGATCGCGCGATCGTAGTTTGCTGTATGTTTAAAGGTTTCTAGCGCACATCTTTGCCGAAACTCTAAGGATGCTTCGCCACCATTTTCCCGCAGCTCTTTTAAATAAGTATTGTACTGTTCTGGATCGCACAAAACTGTCAAATGAGCGTGGTTTTTGGCGGAAGCTCTCAACATTGCCGGCCCGCCGATATCTATCTGCTCAATTGCGTCGGCTAGAGTAACTCCTGGTTTAGAAATTGTCTCTTCAAATGGATACAGATTCACTACAACTAGATCGATCGCCCGAATGTGATTTGCTGTTAAATCTGCGAGGTCTTCCGGTACATCGCGGCGTGCTAAAATGCCCCCGTGGATTCGCGGGTGAAGTGTTTTGACTCGCCCTCCCAAAATTTCGGGAGAACCAGTATATTCCGCAACTTTGGTCACGGGGATGCCTGCTTCTTTGAGTGCAGTTGCTGTCCCGCCACTACTAATTATGTCAAATTCAAATTCTTCTACTAGACTGCGCGCTAAGTCGATTAGTCCGCTTTTATTGGATGTGCTCAGAAGTGCTAGACGTGCCATTGGTTTGAAGTTGCGATCGCAAAAATAGATAGGTTATATTCTATATCACATCTGCCTGCAGGGAGATGATTTGGTAATTGCTAATTATGATTATTTTTAATGAAATAAAGATGAGTTCGCTTATTTTTAACCATATTTTTTGTCAAAATTATATAATAATTTATACTAACCAGTGGCTTCTAAATATGTAGAACTTGCGCGTGGAACTGGTTATTTTGTGAGTGCGAGGGGGATTGAAGCCATATCCAGCTTGCACAGTTCGTGTCGCTACGTAAGTGTCAATGTTGTTGAAATTACTTAATAAAACTTAATAGATAAATCTATGGCGATCGCTCTTGAATTTTAACGATGTTTTATGATGAATTCTAAAAGTAATGTGCTAGCATCGGGTGTAAATTGCTCCCTCCCTAAATTTCCCGGAAAATAGGGCGATCGCAATACCTTAATGTAAAAAATAATTGAGTAGGGTAGAAATATGTTTTTTCAAGAAGCCGATCCAGAAAATAAGCTCAGTAATATTAGCAGGAAGCATAAAAAAACAGCTCCTAATCTGACCAATAGAACAGGCTACCAACAGATGCCCAAAACAAGAGCAGAGAATTCGACCGAGGCAAATATTTCCGAAGCTTATAGTCTTAGCCTGTGCGAATTGCAGCAGATGGAGCGAGCAATGGAACAGCTACAGCAGGATTTGAAAGCTAGCGAATCTCGGTTTCGGAATGTGATCGAAAAAAATGCTGACGGCATCGCAATCGTTAACAAGCGAGGACTTGTATGTTTTGCCAACCAGTCAGCAGAAGCGCTGTTTAACTGCACGGCAGATGAACTTTTAGGTCAAGCATTTTTTGGCAATTTAGTAGTAGAAGTTTCAGCTTGCGACCTTGAGATGGCGACGGATATTATTCCCCAAGTTGGAAAAACAGAAGCACCAGGAACTCGCGTCGTGCAAACAGAAGTTGAAGCTATTCGCAAGCAAAAAGCAAATGCTGTAGTAGAAATGCGGGTGGTGGAAACGGAATGGGATGGAGAAATGGCTTATTTAGCTACGCTACGGGACATTACCGATCGCAAACGCGCAGAAGAAATGCTTTGGTTGTACGATCGAGCTATAGCAGCTACTAGCACTGGAGTTACGATTTCTGACGCCACTGACCCCGAAAATCCAATTATTTATTGCAATCCCGCATTTGAAAGCATGACAGGTTATCGGCGGCAGGAAATTATTGGAAAAAACGGCCGATTTTTGCACGGAAGCGATACCGATCCGGCGGCAGTAGAAATAATTCGCCAAGCCTTGCAAACAGAAAGCGAGTGCAAGGTAATATTAAAGAATTACCGCAAAGATGGAACCGCGTTCTGGAATTGTTTCTCAATATCTCCTGTGCGCGATCGAATGGGCAAATTAACTCATTTTATTGGTGTACAGAGAGACATCACTCAGCGGAAACAAGCCGAAGAAGCCTTGCATAATTCTGAAGCACAAAGCAGAGAACAAGCCGCTCAACTAGCCACCACACTTAACGAACTCAAAGCCACTAATTCCCAATTAGTTCAAAGCGAAAAAATGTCTAGTTTGGGATTGCTACTGGCTGGCGTAGCTCACGAAATTAATAACCCAGTCAGCTTCATTTACGGCAATCTCGCTCATCTCACAAATTATACTCAAGACTTGTTTCACCACCTCGAACTTTACCAACAGCACTATCCTAATCCAGTCGCCGAAATTCAACAGGAAAGAAAAGAGAAGGAACTTGATTTTTTAGCTGAAGATTTACCTAAAATACTGTCTTCAATGAGCGTTGGTGTCGATCGCATTTGCCAGATAGTTCAGTCGCTGCGGAACTTTTCGCGACACGACGATTCGCAGATGAAACCCGTAAACCTCCACGAAGGTATTGACAGCACGCTGCTCATTCTAAATCACCGTTTGAAAGGAAACGGCGAAAAGCCCCCCATTAAAATTGTAAAACAATACGGAGACTTGCCGGCTGTTCAGTGTTTTGCCGGGCCAATAAATCAAGTTTTTATGAATATTCTCAGCAATGCGATCGATGCCTTAGAGGATGCGAACAAGAGGCGAAGCAGTCAAGAAATGGCAGAAAATCCCAGCCAGATTAGGATGTGCACGGAAGTAGTCGGCAATTTTGTAGCAATCAAAATTGCCGACAACGGGCCGGGAATCACTGAGGAAGTCAAGCAGCGCATATTCGATACATTTTTTACTACCAAACCTATTGGTAAAGGCACGGGAATGGGTTTGTCAATTAGCTACCAAATTATTGTAGAAAGACACAAAGGCGAATTACATTGTACTTCGGAATTGGGCAAGGGCACGGAATTTACTATCAGAATTCCAATTGCACATTAGGGTGGAATGTGCAATCTGCACCTTACCAACTTCATATATAAGCCAACAAGCGATCGGGAAGATCGCACTCCTAAAAAACGAGAAAAATAGTTTTTTCTCGTTACCCGAATCTAGCTGGAAAGGCATACTTAGAGGCTTTGCATCCCCATTGTAGAGAAAATTGTCACGTGCTTTTCGGCTCACCTTACCCCATAAATAGGGAATTAAAAAACCTCTGCACCCTCCAACTTCTTAAAAGTTTCAACCTTAGCCTTCGCCGCTTCGCCGCAAGTCTTCGGCGTCGGAAACATCTTCCCAGGATTCGCCAAACCTTTCGGATTAAACACCTGACGTACCCACTGCATCGTCTCCAAATCTACCTCCGAAAACATATCGGGCATAAAACACTTCTTGTCAGCGCCGATGCCGTGTTCGCCCGAAAGACTTCCCCCAACTTTCACGCAAAGCCTGAGAATTTCCCCGCCCAATTCTTCCACCTTTTCCAGCGCACCTTTTACCGAGTTATCGTACAAAATTAGCGGGTGTAAATTCCCGTCTCCCGCATGAAATACATTGGCAATTCGATAACCGTATTTCTCGCTCAAACCCTCAATTTCTTTCAAAACATAAGCCATTTGCGTTCGCGGAATTACGCCATCTTGCACGTAATAATCCGGGCTGAGATGGCCCGCCGCCGCAAAAGCAGCTTTCCGCCCTTTCCAAATTTTTAGGCGCGTTTCCGGGTCGCTTGCCGTGGTGATATTTCGTGCTCCGTTATGCTTGCAAATGTCGGCAATCCGCTGTTTGTTTGTGGCAACTTCCACTTCTAAGCCGTCGATTTCTACAAGTAAAATTGCTGCCGCATCGCGGGGATAACATCCAGTTGCCACCACATCTTCCACAGCATTGATGCTGATGTTGTCCATGATTTCCATGCCGCCAGGAATAATGCCAGCGCTGATAATATCCGAAACTGATTCGCCCGCTGCTTCTATACTGGAAAAATCCGCTAGGAGAACGCAAATCGATTCCGGCGCTTTGAGAATTCGCAGAGTAACTTCTGTGGCGATTCCTAAAGTGCCTTCAGAACCGACAAATACACCAGTTAAATCGTAACCGGGCATTTCGGAAACTTCGCCGCCGACATCGACTATTGAACCGTCCGCAACTACCAATTTTAATCCTAAAACGTGATTAGTTGTGACTCCGTATTTGAGGCAGTGAACGCCGCCAGAATTTTCGGCAACGTTGCCACCAATCGAACAAACAATTTGGCTGGAAGGATCTGGCGCGTAGTAGAAACCTGCGCCACTAACTGCTTGGGTTACCCAGTTATTAATTACTCCCGGTTGCACGACTACTTGCTGATTTTCTAAGTCTATTTTCAGGATTTTTCGCATCAGGGCAGTGACAATCAGCACGCAGTTTTCTACAGGCAAAGCGCCGCCGGAAAGGCCGGTGCCTGCGCCTCTAGCAACCCAGGGAATTGAGTTGCGATCGCATATTTTGACAACTTGCGCCACTTCCTCCGTAGTTCGAGGCAATACCACCACGGCGGGGCGCTGGCGGTAGCTGGCGAGTCCGTCGCACTCGTAGACAATCAATTCTTCGCGACGCTGCACCACCCCATTTTTGCCAACTACAGCCTCGAATTCTTTAATAACGGGTTTCCAGTTGCGTTCTGTTTCTACGGCTATCATTAGTGAATTTAATTAGGGAACTCTCAATAATATTGTTGCAAACTTTACTATTTTTGTGCAATTAATTATTTTTCTAAGGGTTGCAATATTGACACAGGGCAGGATCGGCAGTCTCTCGAC
>NZ_JAUBQU010000072.1:0-25654 GCF_036701435.1 Microcoleus sp. Pol12A5 | reverse complement strand
TTTACTATTTTTGTGCAATTAATTATTTTTCTAAGGGTTGCAATATTGACACAGGGCAGGATCGGCAGTCTCTCGACCGTCGGGAAATAGTTTTTCTTTAGTATAACCGCACTTTTTGCATTTATAGATTGCGGCTCGCGCTAGCTGAGTCGGGAAATAGCACAGTCCGCAGGGCAATCCGGTTTTCATCTCAGCAATATCGAATCCCGGCCAACCGCACTCCGGGCAGAATTGCTTGAATTTTTTAACTAAATCCAGAGTTGCATTTTCGATGTTTTTCATCCGAGTTGGATTGTACATCGCCCGCATATCTGTTTCGATATGAACTCGGTCGTTTGACGATTTTTTTAAGCCTGCTGTTACAGCGTCAAAAAGTTGTTTTTCTGTCCTAATGCCCTTGACAATTTCGCCGTAACCCAGCGCAGCATCGCCAACTACAACCACCAGTGCGTGTTCGGGAAATCCAGCTTTTTTAGCAAAATCATCTGCTTCTTCTATACTGGAAACTAACTGGTGACTGTAGTTAGTTTCAACCGAAAAGGAGTCGCCGATTAGTTCTATATTGTTGGCTATATCTAATAAAATTACGATTTCTCTGTTCGCTGGCAGATACGGCATCATTGGGTGAGGGCCGAAAGTACCTTCGCTGGCAAAGGCAAGAGTTTCGCCGGTAATTTCTAGGGCTTTTTGTGCTTTATGGCGAGCCGCTTCTATTTGTGTTCCTAAGCGTTTAACTTCTCGCGTGAAGGTGCCGAAAGTGTCAGTGTCAAGCTCCGCAGGCACTAGGATATTTACACCCAATTCTCGTTGCAAAACCGGAGCCATCACCCGTTCTTTTTGGTGCATGGTAGCAAGAACTGCAGTGCGATCGCTCAAAAATTGATAGGCATTCACAGGCTCAGAAATATTAGACATACAGCAGCATCATTTCATAACAGAAGGTTCAAATACACCCTTTGACCTAAGTTATCAATTCAGGACTCCAGCGTCAATCTTGAAAGTGGCTAGTTGCCTCCAGTCACTCCCCCAGCTTGACCTCTGAGTACAAAAATTACTCCCGTCATAATTAGCGCTACCCCTACTAACCGCAGCGGTGGCAAAGGCTCGTGAAATATAAGTTTGCCACCTAAAACAGTAAACAGGTAACTAATTGACAATAAAGGTGAGACTATGCTAAGGTTTGCCCGCGACAAAACTACAATAAAGCCGATGGAAGAAATTGCATACAAAGAAAGACCACATACAATCAAAGGCTGGGTAGCCATTGCTAGAATTTTTTCTATTAGATTAGCAGCGCCAATGGGCCCTAAGATTTTAGCTCCTGCCTTCAGACTAAATTGACCTGCGACGCCGCACAATATTGCAGCAAGCAATAACAAAAAAACGCTTCTATTCACAAGTTTACTAACCTATAGTACAATCCCAAATTGCCGTTCCCAAAAACCTGAAAAACTTTAATTAAGTTTTGCTAGGTTTGATTCACCACTAATATTTTAAGCAGAGATACGGGAAAATTAAGTAGGGTCGATCGCGATCGAGAGTGGAACAAATATATGGCAGAGCAGACCAATCCAAGCGGAGAATACACTCTAGAACTATCGATACTCATGCCTTGCCTCAACGAAGCAGAAACTTTAGAAATCTGCATCAAGAAAGCACAGAAGTCCCTGCGCGAACTTGATATTGCCGGCGAGGTCATCATAGCAGACAACGGCAGCACTGACGGTTCTCAAGATATCGCTACCAGAATGGGAGCGAGAGTCGTGCCCGTAGCAGCCAAAGGCTACGGCAGCGCCCTCATGGGAGGCATCCTCGCAGCGCGCGGAGTTTATATTATCATGGGCGATGCTGACGACAGCTACAATTTTTCCAACCTCGGCTTTTTTGTCAAAAAATTGCGAGAAGGTTTCGACTTAGTAATGGGAAACCGCTTTCAAGGGGGCATCAAACCGGGGGCGATGCCGCCGCTGCACAAATATTTAGGGAATCCGGTGCTGACATGGGTTGGGCAGTTATTTTTCGCGAGTCCAGTCGGCGACTTTCACTGCGGATTGCGGGGTTTTAGGAGAGACTCAATTTTGAAACTCGACTTGCAAACAACGGGGATGGAATTTGCTAGCGAAATGGTCGTCAAAGCATCTCTGTACACATTGCGGATAACTGAAGTCCCAACCGTACTTTCTCCCGATGGACGCTCGCGCCCGCCGCACTTGCGAACTTGGCGAGATGGCTGGCGGCATCTACGATTTCTGCTCCTTTACAGTCCTCGGTGGCTGTTTTTGTATCCGGGTGTGGCGCTGATAATTTGGGGTCTAATTGTGGGCATCTGGCTATTACCTGGTACTCAAAAGATTGGTAGTATTAGCTTTGATGTACACACGCTGCTGTATGCTGCGATCGCAATTATCATCGGTTTTCAAGCAGTAACTTTCGCTTTTTTCACTAAGATTTTTGCCATCAGCGAGAAATTTCTGCCCGAAGACCCCAAACTCAACAAAATATTTCGCTATGTCACCCTAGAGACAGGATTGATTGTCGGAGTCACGCTGATTTTAATCGGAATAGTTGGCTCGTTCTTGTCATTAACTATCTGGAGCGAAACAGCTTTCGGTTCTCTCGACCCTTCTAAAACTCTGCGTTTGGTTATTCCCTCGCTCACTTGCCTGACTGTCGGTTTGCAGATAGTTTTGTCGAGCTTTTTTCTCAGCGTGCTGAGCTTGAAGCGTAGGTGATAACATTAAGGTTACTCCCAACATTCCTCCAAACTAAATTGCCATGCAGGGGAAGCTCAGGGCGATCGCACTTCCTTCGATCCTAAATTGCTATAATGACAATCAGCAAAAAATCTTAATGAAAAATCTATGTCTACTTATAGCGAGGTACTGAGTCAGGCTCAAAATCTCACTCTTGAAGAGCAACAGCAACTGTTAGAAGTATTGTCAGCATTGGTTCGCGATCGGGTAACAACCCAAACTCAGGGTAAACGATCGGAAATTGATGCAGCACTGATTGAAATGGTACAAGATCCAGAGTATCAAGCTCAAGTGCTAGAGATGGAGGCTGAGTTTGCGGTAGCGAGTTGGGAAGCGTTGCAATTGGGAGAATCTCCTGTATGAACCGGGGAGAAGTCTATGATGCTCGACTTGAGCCTGTTGAGGGTTCTGAACAAGGAGGAACCCGTCCTGTTATCATCGTTAGTCGAGCTACAATCAATACATATAGCCCTGTAGTTTTGGCTATTCCCTGCACTAAGTAAGTCGGTGCCAAAAAACGCCCCTATGTAAACGAGGGCAAAGTCTCCAAATGCTTTCTACTGGCTAACTTAAACCTGTTTACATAGTGTTATATTATTCGGTTTAATCTTGCCTACCTACTTACTTATCAAACTGGTAAACGAGTTTATCCCACTCAGGTATTAATTAAAGCTCCCGACGGTGGATTAACCAACGATTCTATCGCTATGGCAGATCAAGTACGGGTATTATCTAAATCTCGTTTATTGAGTTTACGAGGAATGCTTAGTGATGAAGCAATACTTCTGCTGAATCAAGCTTTATTAATTGCCTTGGATTTGCCTGGTCAAGTTTAATTGCACTTTGGGGAAGATAAGGGCGATCGTACTTTGGGAATAAAAGGGCGATCGCATTTTTGGTTAAGATCAGAGTTCCATCTATTTTGCAACTTTAATTTAAGAAATGTTAAAATAAATTAAGATATAAATTCCGGAGACTACTTGCAAGTCACTGTACTATCAAATAATATTAAATTTGAATGGCAATATTATGAATACCAGTAGCAGAAAGAGCAAAGCTTTGATGAATCAACGTAGAAAAAATTATTACAATTCACTATTTTACCTGATACTGGTATTACTGATTTATGGCTGTAGTCCTCCCCCAAGTCCTTCCTCAAGTCCTTCCCCAGAGAAGCAGGAGGAGCAGCTTCCTAAAACGGACTCAACAGATATTTGGTCGCAAATTCGTACGGGAAAGATTACAACGGCTGAAGCCATCATTACAAATCAAATTACCTGGCTAGATGGTCAACGTAACTGTCCCTATGTCACTTACACTGAGATTGCCGATGTCCGGAAAAAAGTAGATGGGGCAGGGGACTTTTGCGTTGCAAGAGTCAAAAACGACATAAATGCTGGTAATGTTTCAACTTCACAGGCCATTTTTCAAGGTGTTATTTCATGGCAAAATGCTCAATCTCAATGTCCCTTTATGTCTGAAGAAGAGAAAGACAGAGTAAGACAAGCCACAGAATTTGGGGCTTCAAATTTCTGTAGGTAATAGCTTATAACAGATTTAGCTACACAGTAAATACACCAAAAATATAAAGTCTACCGGGAGGTTTCATTATCACAAAATAGTGATTTAACATTATCTCTATAATTAAGGCTTTGTAGAGACGTTGTATACAACGTCTCTACAAATTGATGCCTACTCTAACTCTATTCTACTCCCTCAATCCGGTCTTCCACCTCCTGATAAAGTTCACGCAGACGATCCAAATTGTTCTCCGAAGTTTCCCAATAACCCCGGCCATTCACCTCAAGCAAAGTGCTGACAATCTTGCGGAACGAATGAGGATTTAAGTTAAGCAAACGCTTCTGCATCTCCTCATCTTGGATAAACGTAGTGTTGACATCTTCATACACCCAATTATCCACAGCGCCCGCCGTCGCACTCCATCCAGTCGTATTCACCAGACGCTTAGAAATCTCCCGCACGCCTTCATAGCCGTGCGACAACATCCCCTCGTACCACTTTGGATTCAGCAGCTTAGTCCGCGAATCTAAACGCACGGTTTCTGATAGCGTCCGCACCTGCGCGTTGGCTGTGGTTGTATCAGCAACAAAGGATGCTGGTTTCTTCCCATCTGCGCGCAAACTGCCGATCAATTTAGTCGGATCGGAGTCGAAATAGTGCGACACGTCGGTTAGGGAAATCTCGGCAGAATCTAAGTTCTGGAAGGTGACTTCCGCAGTTTTTAAGGATGATTCAAAAATCTGCCTGTCTTGTTCCATTGTTCCCGGATTGTCGGAAGAAAAGGCGAATGATTTGCGAGTTAAGTACATTTCCTGCAACTCTGCTTCGCTTTCCCAAGTGCTGTTTTCCACCGCCAAGTTGACGTTAGAGGAATAGGAACCAGAAGCATTGGAAAATACGCGGGTTGCTGCTTGTCGCAGGTTGATTCCCATTTCTTCCGCTTGCTTCAGGGCGTGTTTGCGGACAAAGTTCATCTCTAACGGTTCGTCGGCTTCCGCTGCCATTTTCACGGCTTTATCTAACAAATTCATTTGGTTGATGAACAAGTCGCGGAATACGCCCGAACAGTTAATTACTACGTCGATCCGAGGGCGTCCTAACTCTTCTAAAGAAAGCAATTCGAGTTTGTTTACCCGGCCCAATGCGTCGGGAACTGGCTTCACTCCCACCATCCACATTACTTGCGCGAGGGATTCGCCGTAAGTCTTGATGTTGTCGGTTCCCCACAACACAACGGCGATCGTTTCTGGGTAATTTCCGCCGTTATCAACGCGCTGTCTTTCTAACAGCCGATCGACTACAATCTTTGCAGACTTAACCGCCCCCGTTGTAGGGATTGACTGCGGGTCCAAAGCGTGCATATTCTTGCCAGTCGGCAAAACATCCGGGTTGCGAATCGGATCGCCACCGGGACCAGGCAGAATATACTCGCCTTCTAACGCGCGCAACAAAGCGCCTAATTCGTTGTCGGCACAAACTTGCTGCAAGCAGAACTCCAGATACTCAAACAGCGGTTTAATCGGTTCTGGATCGATTTTTTTGAAACCGGCAGCGTGCAGCGCATCAATCCAAGGTGTTTTCTTGCCCATGTTGAAGAAATTCAACTTAGAAACAAGGGAAACTCTACCCTCAGCGTCGGTTTGTTCCTTCACCAAAGCGCCCACTGCATCCCGACAGGCCAAGGTGATTTTTTGCAGCAATTCGACATCCGTTAAAATGCCTTTGTCGCTGTTGGTATAAACTTCTTCGATATCGCGTCCCAGACTGTTAGCGATAATTCGCGGCAAGCCGATCAGGTTGTCTTCCTCGCGGTCTAAATTGGCGATATTCACCAAAGTTGCGATCGCCTCTTCCGCAGTCGGCGGCTTACCGATAATATGCAAACCGCAAGGTAACAACCGCGACTCAATCTCCATCAATTTGCGGTAAACCAAGCCAACTAAATTGTCCCGTTCCTCCGAAGTCATTCCGGCAGCAACCCCTCTTTCTTGTTCGGGAGGTAGGGCGATATCCTTATCCAAATTCACCAAACGGCATTTTTCGACGATCGCATCAACAATCGCCACACCCCGACCCGTATCCTTCAAAGTTTGATAGGAAGCAATCAACTCGCTGAGTTCCTGCAAACCTTTGTACAAACCAGCATTTTCCGCCGGAGGTGTCAGATAACTGATGGTTTCAGCATAACTGCGGCGCTTGGCAATTGTTGCCTCGCTGGGATTGTTGGCTGCGTAATAATAGAGGTTAGGAATTTTGCCGATCAAACTGTCGGGATAACAATCGACAGACATTCCCATCTGCTTACCAGGCATGAATTCTAGGGAACCGTGAGTGCCGAAGTGCAGCACCGCATCCGCACCCCAAATGCGCTCCAAATATGTATAGTAAGCAGCAAAACCGTGGTGCGGGCTGGCGGAACGAGAGAATAACAACCGCATCGGATCGCCTTCGTATCCAAAAGTAGGTTGCACTCCGATAAACACATTGCCGAAATGTTTGCCGAAAATCAGCAAATTTTGTCCGTCGCTGTTCAAATGTCCCGGAGGCGGGCCCCAATTTTCTTGCAAGCGTTCCGAGTAAGGAGTGAATTCTTCGTATTCAGCGACGGACATCCGGTAAGCAACATTTAATTCCGGGCTTTGGTATTGGGCTGTTGCGTCGTGGATGACTTCTTGCATCAGTTTTTCGGCGGAATCCGGCAATTCTGGCAAGTCGTAACCGTTACCTTTTAAGGCTTTCAATACTTCGTAAATCGAGCCGAAAACGTCCAAATAAGCGGCTGTTCCGACGTTGCCTTTGTCCGGCGGGAAACTGAAAACTGTGATCGCAACTTTTTTATCTAATTTTGGTTTACGGCGCAGCATTGCCCACTTCATGGCGCGCTGGGCAATTGCTTCGATCCGGTCTTGTAGGGCGATCGCCTTTCCAGTTGCGCCATCTCTTCCCGACAAAATAATCGGTTCGATCGCGCCATCCAACTCAGGAATGGCAACTTGCAAAGCAACTTGAATCGGGTGCAATCCTAAATCGCTATTTTCCCACTCTTCCGTCGTTTGGAAAACCAGCGGCAAAGCCACCATGTAAGGGCAGTTTAGCTTTTTCAAAGTCTCGATCGCCTTCGGGTGATCTTGTTTCGCCGGGCCGCCCACCAGGGCAAAACCAGTCAGAGAAACGACCGCATCAACGATCGGCAGCGGTGTCACACCTTTCGCCCCAACTTCCAAGAAAAAAGTTTCAACAGGCTTTGAGAAGTCCAAACCACCGGCAAAAATCGGTAAAACCCGGGCGCCCATTGCCTCCAATTCCTGTACTATTGCTACGTAGTGCGCGTCATCTCCGGTGACTAAGTGAGTGCGCTGCAACACTAAACCGATGCAAAGTGCAAGGGGGTCTTTGAGGTCTGCGGAAATATCTTTGCGGGAATTGTACCAGGTGAGATATGCTTTTACATCCTCAAACATCGATGGTGCTAAAGGATGCCAAATCCCCATGTCCGGGTAGACAACGGGTTCTTGAAAAGTTAGCTGTTCCTGGCCTTTGAATACATATTTATGTGACAGCATCAGCAAGAAGTTTTCCAAGTTTTCTTGGGAACCGCCCAGCCAATACTGGAAACTCAGCATGAAGTTGCGGGCATCTTGGGCTTTGTCGATGGGCAAATATTTCAGCACTTTCGGCAAAGTTTGCAGCAGTTTCAGCATTCCGTCTTGGAAGGAACTCCCGGATTTTTCCTTCCGTTTTTTCATGAATTCGCCGATCGCACTTTTGCTTTGTCCCAACTGTGCCATCGAGAAACTGCCCATTTTATTGAGTCGCATAACCCCTGGCATCGACGGGAAGACGACGGCGACATCCAGGCTGTCGCGCAGCGGTTCCACCGCCGCTACCACCTTTTCGGCCAAGTCTTCGATAAAAATTAGAGAAGCAATAAATACATTGGCATCCGCCACATCCCGCTTGAAGGCTTCGTAATTTTCCGGGCTGCGAAGTTCCTCGATCAGGTAGCCGCTGATTTCTATTGCCAAATTCGGATTTTTCTGGTTTATCGATCGAACCGCTGCCGACAGGGCGCTTTGATACTGCGGTTCCAGTACGACATAGACCACCTTCATGAGCGATCGCCCCTGCAAGTTTTCCGGCACAACGTGGCGAATGGTGGGCTTGACGTGAGTGAACATCCGGTTAGGCTCCTTTAAGATGCTGTTTTCGGGAATCGGGAATTTTTTTATCCCATAAGCATTTTTACCAGAAAACGCTTGCCATTAGGCGATTTGAGCCTGCACATGACACAATTCGACAAATTTAGGCCAACTTTTCGTTACATTTTTTTATAAATTCCTTGAGCAAATACTCCATATTTTATTTGCAAAAATTTACTTGACAAATTTACTTTAATATGTAAAAGATTAATGGGTTGGATAAAAATAATTAAAAATTAACCAACTATTGAGAAAGAAATCCTGAAAAAATTTCCAAGTTTTGTAAAATTGATTAAACTTGCGATGAGAAATTAACTAATGGAAAAAACGCATAAATTCTGAAGGCAGAATGTAGCCTTCGGATAATTGCTGAGTCAAAAAAAGTTGAAATTTCACCAGGAACTTAAAACAATTTAATAAAGTCTATTTTGTGTAAATTCCTGATCGGCGATCGAGTTCATGGAAAGCTAATTGCTATAAACTCTCAAACTCATCAAAACCTTAAGGGGAAAATATGGCTAACTACGCAATTTTCGACGAACAATTCTACCTCGCCTCATATCCTTGGGTCAAACCAGCCATTGACGCAGGAGTCATCTCATCTGGAAGAGAACACTTTGAAAAATTTGGGCGAGAAGGCGGTCTAACAAAAGTATCGCGTTATTTTGACGAAAATGCTTACCTTGCTGGGAATCCAGACCTCGCACCCTTCGTCCGTACAGTCAACCCAAACGCGCCTTTTGCGACCGGCCTCGATCACTTTATCCAGTTCGGTTACGATGAAGGACAGCGCCGCACCCAAGTATCACCCGAATACAACGAAAGCTTTTATTTAGCCAACAACTCTGAACTCCAACCGTTTATTCAAAACGGAACTTTCAAATCGGGCTACCAGCATTTCGTTCAATTCGGGGCCAAAGAAGGTCGGTTCGGGACTTCATTTTTTGAACCAGAATACTTAAAAGAAAACCCCGACATTGTGCCGTTTGTTAACTCTGGAAACTTGAGAACAGGCCGGGAACACTTCTTCAATTTTGGACAATTTGAGCCTGCCCGCGACGCGACTTTTGTCGGCACCCGTACCAACGATGTTTTAACTGGTGTTGGCGTGGGCGATGTCGAACTTGTGGGAGTAGAAGTAGGTATAGATCCCCAAGGCAACCGCCAGTATGAAAGCTTTGGCACCAATGAATTCGATGTCTTGATTGGTGCTCCGGGAACCAATACATTCGTACTCGGGGTTCCTCCTACATCCGGGAATTTGAGCCCGACACCGCTGTATTTGGGTAACGGTCAAGCTACGATTCGCAACTTCGACATCGAAAGCGATTTTATCCAACTGCAAGGAACTTCTTTAAACGGCTACAGTCTAACTCCCATTGGCAGCAATTTGTCAATCCAGCGTTTTGGAGATGTGCTGGGCGTGATTGAAGGAGGAGCAAGTTTAAATTTGAGTTTCCAAGAATCTAACGGTAACGGTACTTTCTTGATTGGATAGTCATCGGTCATCGGTCATCGGTCATCGGTCATTAGCTAATGCTGATGATTGATGACTTTTAATTTGTTGTGGGCGATGGTGCTATGAAAAAGTACGATCGCACTTTATTTTAAACAGCAAACAATGAATTACGATATCTTCGACGAACAATACTACCTTGCCTCATATCCGTGGCTGAAACCAGCCATTGATGCAGGAATCATCAAATCAGGAAGAGAACACTTTGAAAAATTTGGTCAAGCCGCCGGTCTCACAAAAATATCGCGGTATTTTGACGAAGATACTTACCTTGAGGGAAATCCAGACCTTAAACCCTTTGTCCGCACTCCCAACAACGCAAACGCACCTTTTGCGACCGGACTAGACCACTTTATCCAATACGGTTACGAAGAGGGTCGCACTCGCGTATCGCCTGAGTATGACGAAGCATTTTATGTAGCAACTAACCGAGATTTGCAGCCGTTTATTCAGAATGGAACTTTTAAAAATGGCTACCAGCATTTCATTCAATTCGGGACCAAAGACGGTCGGTTGCCTACTTTTTTCTTTGAACAGGGATACTTAGGAAACAACCCCGACATTCAGCAGTTTGTCGAATCGGGAACCTTGAAAACTGGTCGGGAACACTACTTCAAGTTTGGACAATTTGAGCCAAGCCGCTCTGCGACTTTTGTGGGAACTTCTGGAAATGACATCCTCACCGGTTCCGGGGCGGGGAATGTGGAATTAATTGGAGTTGACGTAGAAGCCCCTAACGGCATCCGACGATATGAAAGTGACGGCAGCAATGAATTCGATACTCTCACTGGCGGTAGCGGCCGCGATAAATTCGTGCTCGGTGACATTGTTGGCTTCAGGGGAGGAACCCTCTCATCCAGACAGTTCTACATCGGCCCTGGTTTTGCTACAATTCGCAACTTTACTCAAGGTCAGGATATCATCCAGATAGGGATTCCCTTAGATCAATTATTGGTGTTTCCCATCAACAATAATCGAGATTTAGCTATCCAAACGAATGGCTTTCCCGTCGTTGAAAATGGAGTTTTCATAGCCAGTCGCTTTGACACAATCGCTGTTGTTGAAGGTAGTGGCAATCTCAATTTGAATCTATTACCAGGGTCTAGTATTATTAGATCTTTTCTTGGGTAAAAATATCGCAGATATGGATGGTTAGCCTGAGTTTATCATGGGGAAAATTATTAATTAAACAATCGGTAAATACAATTTCCACAAGTCAGGAAAACTCAACTTTCAATCTGCCACAGATTGGGATAACAAATCCATTTGCAGATCCAGTATATCTCACTTTCCTCAGCTAGAAAGCATAGAGCTTAAGTGAGATTTGATTAGGTAAAATCACCCAATCAAATAATTGTCTCAGTTCGGGATTATGAAGAAATTGCATAAATACCTCATTAAATCCGCAGGAGGAAAACATGGCTAGTTACGCAATTTTTGACGAACAATACTACCTTGCTTCATATCCGTGGCTGAAACCAGCCATTGATGCAGGAATTATCAAATCTGGAAGAGAACACTTTGAAAAATTCGGTCAAGCCGCCGGCCTCACAAAAATATCGCGATATTTTGACGAAGATACATATCTAGCTCAAAATCAAGATGTTGCACCATTTGTTCGCACCGCCAACAACCAAAACCGACCCTTTTCTTCAGGTTTAGACCACTTTATCCAGTTTGGTTACGAAGAAGGGCGCACGCGAGTATCGCCTGACTACGACGAAGTTTTTTATTTAAATCGCCACCCGGAGATAACTCCCTTCGTGCAGAACGGAATTTTTAAATCCGGCTTTCAACACTTTATCCAATTCGGAAAAACAGAAGGTAGGTACGGGACAAGTTTTTTTGAACCACGTTACTTGGGAGATAACCCAGATGTGGCGGCAGTTGTGGAGGCTGGAAGTTTAAAAAGTGGTCGAGAACACTATCTAAAATTTGGGCAATTTGAGTCAAATCGATACGGATTTTTTACAGGAACCAACGGTAATGATATCGTCACGGGATTTACAGCGGGAAAAAATCAAATTATCGGACTGCAAGTAGCTTTCGCCGGCCCTAATCCACCTTTTGGCATTAATAAGAATAAGTATGACGCTTTGAAATTGGATGACATCACGAGAGAGCCTTTCCTGACTACCACTGAATTCGATACATTGATTGGCACTTCTGGCATTGATTACTTCGTGATCGGAGATGCTGTTCCCAACAACCGACGTAGTTTGATCAGCCGAGTAGATTTCTATACGGGCAGTGGGGAGGCCAGGATTGTCAATTTTGAAAAAGGAAAAGATTTTATTCAGTTGGTGGAAAACGTTAATGAACTGAGTATATTTCCATCAGGGGCGGACTTATTAATTCAAAAATCTGGAGATACACTTGCCAGAATTCAGGGCGGATCAAATCTAAGCCTGCAACCGATTGAGATGATAAATCCGTTTAGTCCTCCAGTCAGTCTCACTTTCCTCGGCTAGAAAGCATAGAGCTTAAGTCAGATTTGACACTTGGAAAAAATCACCCAATCGGGTATTGTGTAACTTCCAGATGATTGATAAATTGCATAAACAGCTAATTAAAGCGGCCCGACAAAAAATGGCTAACTACGCAATTTTTGACGAACCATACTACCTTGCTCAATATCCTTGGGTCAAACCGGCCATTGATGCAGGAGTTATCAAATCTGGAAGAGAACACTTTGAAAAATTCGGTCAAGCCGGCGGCTTAACTAAAGTATCGCGGTATTTTGACGAAGATGCTTATCTAACAGGCAATCCAGATATCGCTGCGTTAGTCCGCACTCCCAACAACCCAAACGCCCCTTTTGCGACGGGTCTAGACCACTTTATTCAATACGGTTACGAAGAAGGTCGCACTCGCGTATCGCCTGAGTATGACGAAGCATTTTATCTCGCAAATAACCGACAGTTGCAGCCGTTTATTCAGAATGGAACTTTTAAAAACGGCTACCAGCATTTCATTGAATTCGGTCTCAAAGACGGTCAGTTTGGGACTTCATTTTTTGAAACAGAATACTTAAACAAATACTCCGATGTTCGGCCTTTTGTCGAATCTGGAGCCTTGAAAACCGGTCGCGAACACTACTTCAAGTTCGGAACTTCCGATCCAAGTCGATCTGCGACTTTTATCGGAACTTCCGGGAATGATATGATTGTCGGTGCTGGGGTGGGAAATACCGAATTAATTGGAGTTGAAGTAGGTTTAGGTACAGGTGGTGCCTTTTCCATCCCCGGTCGAAATTATGAAAGTGACGGCAGTAATGAATTCGATACTCTCACTGGCGGTAGCGGCCACGATAAATTCGTACTCGGAGACCTTATGCAAGGTACTGGTGGTAAGGGATACAGTTCCCCAACAAGGCTCTATATCGGGCCGGGTTTTGCTACAATTCGGAATTTTACCCAAGGTCAGGATAGCCTCCAGCTAGCATCAAGTAATTATGAAGGAGATCCCTTAGATAAATTCTTGGTACTTCCTATCAACAACAATCGAGATTTAGCTATCCAGACGAACGGCTTGTCAGTCTTGCGTCCAAATGGATCTTACGAAATTAGTAGCTTTGACACGATCGCTGTTATTGAAGGTGGCGGAAATCTCAAGTTGAATCAATTACCAGGATCTTCTTTTTCGATACTTTTACTTGGATAGAATTCTCGCAGCTATTCAGGATTGGTATTGGTCTGCTGTCGGTGCGATCGCACATTCGCAAAAAGTGCGATCGCACTTTTGTGTTTGCCATGAAAATAATAAAACAAGCTTAACAATAATTAACTTGACATACTGAGTTAGTAGAGTTACGTATAGTGGGTCAAGTTTAATCGACAAGTAAGCAGACTAAGCTTGGAGAAATAATTATGACTAATTATGACATTTTTGACGAACCATACTACCTGGCGCAATATCCTTGGATGAAACGTGCTATTGATGCAGGAATTATAAAATCTGGAAGAGAACACTTTGAAAAATTCGGTCAAGCCGGCGGCTTAACTAAAGTATCGCGGTATTTTGACGAAGATACTTACCTCGCTGGCAACCCAGACATCGCTGCCTTAGTCCGCACCCCCAACAACCCAACTGCACCTTTTGCGACGGGCTTAGACCACTTTATCCAATACGGTTACGAAGAGGGTCGCACTCGTGTATCGCCTGAGTATAACGAAGCGTTTTATCTCGCAAATAACCGACAGTTACAGCCGTTTATTCAGAATGGAACTTTTAAAAACGGCTACCAGCATTTCATTCAATTCGGCCTCAAAGACGGTCAGTTTGGGACTTCATTCTTTGAAACAGAATACTTACAAAAAAATCCCGATGTTCGGCCTTTTGTCGAATCGGGAGCATTGAAAACAGGTCGGGAACACTACTTCAATTTCGGCAAAAACGATCCCAGCCGGTTTGCGACTTTTATCGGAACTTCCGGCAATGACATCATCACCGGTGCTGGGGTGGGAAATACCGAATTAATTGGAGTTGAAGTAGGTTATG
The DNA here is from genome assembly GCF_036701435.1 of Microcoleus sp. Pol12A5. NCBI lineage: Bacteria > Bacillati > Cyanobacteriota > Cyanophyceae > Oscillatoriales > Microcoleaceae > Microcoleus > Microcoleus sp. Pol12A5. The sequence continues at coordinate 11,165 of NZ_JAUBQU010000072.1, read as the reverse complement.
TTGCAAACAGTGATGGCTTTTCCATCCCCGGCCGAAATTATGAAAGTGAGGGCAGTAATGAATTCGATACTCTCACTGGCGGTAGCGGCCGCGATAAATTCATGCTCGGAGACCTTTTAGTAGGCGGTGGTGGTAAGCTATACAGTTCCCCAACAAAGTTATATATCGGGCCAGGTTTTGCTACAATTCGTAACTTTACCCAAGGTCAGGATACCATTCAGCTAGCAACAAGCGATATCCAACCTTCTTTAGATAAATTCTTGATATTTCCCATCAACAACAATCGAGATTTAGCTATCCAAACGAACGGCTTGTTCGTCTACTTTCCAGATGGAAGTTCGGGAATTAGTAGCTTTGACACGATCGCTGTTATTGAAGGCGGCGGAAATCTTAAGTTGAATCTATTACCAGAATCTAGAGGTTCTCTATCTCTACTTGGCTAGAAATCTCTAAGCTAGTGGGGATTTGCCCGATCGCTGCTGGGAAGTGCGATAATTAATTGTATCATCCAGAAACCGGGTTTCTCGAATAAACCCGGTTTCTAAGTCTTTAATGGCGATCGCGCGCTAGCTTCAAAACCTCAACAGTATCTTTGTGACCCTCCGAAGAGGCCCAAATTAACGCAGTCCAAGTATTATTATCCTTAGCTTTGATATCAGCTCCTTTATCGATTAAAAATTCCACAACTTGAGTGCGCCCGCTACCTGCTGCACTCATCAAAGCCGTCAAACCAAAATTAGTTTTAGCATTCACATCCGCCCCCGCCTCCAGCAAAAGCTGTACAATCTCCGTATGTCCGGCAGCAGCGGCACTCATTAACGGCGTCCACCCGTCATTATCGTGACTGTTGACATCCGCACCTGCAGCCAGCAATTTTTTGACGATCGCAGAATTGCCAGCCTCAGCCGCAGCCGTCAAAGCCGTCGCACCTTCCTCATCTTTGGCATTGATATCTGCACGCTGTTCGATCGCACTTTCTACAGCCGCAACATCACCCGTCTTGACGGCATCAATTAAATCTGTCATAAATTCTCCCTTGTATCCTCTCAAATATTAAATCCTATGACAGTCGATATTTTAATCCTCTCCAACGGCCCCGGAGAATTGGCAACTTGGGTGCGTCCCGCCGTGCAAGCTTTGCGCGAGCAATTGGGAAACGCGGGCACTCAAGCGCGAATCTCTGTAGTGCTGTCCCCCTGTCCGCACGCCACCGGGAAAGAAGCACAAATCGCTTGTTCCTACCCAGAAGTTGACAGAGTGCAAGCACCGGAGCATTTTTTTCCATTCCTATTATCTGGCAAAACTGCTGAAAATTGGGATTGGCACAAAACAGGAGTGGTTTTATTTTTAGGCGGCGATCAATTTTTTACGGTTGTTATTGGCAAAAGACTCAAATATCGCACTGTTATTTATGCTGAATGGGACGCGCGGTGGTATCGCTGGATTGATAAATTTGCGGCCATGAAACCCGAAGTTTTTGCTAAAATTCCCCAAAAATATGCTAATAAATTTACAGTTGTCGGAGATTTGATCGCAGAAGTAGGTAATCGAAAATCTGACGCCAAAGATGGGGCAGTAACCCTACGGAAAATAGAATTAATTGGATTGTTGCCCGGTTCTAAAGCCGCCAAATTAGCTTTAGGTGTACCGTTATGTTTGTCGATCGCCCAATCCATCCACCGCATCCGCCCTGAAACTCGCTTTGTTATTCCCGTTGCTCCTACCATAGATGTGCAAACTCTAGCAGGTTTTGCCGACCCTGAACAAAATCCTTGCCTGCATTTATTTGAGAACGCCAGCGCCGAACTTCATTTAACAGAACGGCAGTTTTTGCAGACAGCAAATAACTTGCAAGTAGAACTTTGGACGCAGACGCCCGCCTACGATTTGCTATCAGAATGCAGCCTCTGTTTAACTACTGTGGGAGCGAATACTGCGGAATTGGGTTCGTTAGCTGTACCGATGATTGTTTTGATTCCGACGCAGCAATTGGATGCGATGAAAGCTTGGGACGGATTGCCGGGATTGCTGGCAAATTTGCCGTTAGTCGGTTCAGCTTTTGCGACTGCGATTAATTGGCTAATCTGGCAATTGGGAAAGGGTAAGCTTTATGCTTGGCCGAATATTTGGGCACAGGAGGAGATTGTGCCGGAGTTAATTGGGAAGCTGGAACCGGAAGTAATAGCTCAATTGGCGATCGACTATTTGAGCCATCCTGATAAATTAGCACAAATGGGCGATCGTTTGCGTGCGGTTCGAGGAGAATCGGGGGCGGCGAAAAAAATTGCTCAATTGGTTTGTGAAGAACTTGAGGTGCAATCTAATTGTCATAATAAGAATTAGATTTTTTTATTTTTAACCGCAGAGCAATGCAGATTTAATCCAGATTAATTGGTAAAAACAGGCAAAAGAAATTTTATTTTCTCTTGCCTGTTTATTATCCCAAAACTCGATTTGCTTTCAAGCTAAGCTCGATCGTGCTTAGCAATCACCCAAACAGCGTGAATGATACCGGGAATAAAGCCCAAAAACGTGAGAACCAGGTTGATCCAAAAATCAGTACCGATGCCGACAGTCAAAAATACGCCCAGAGGGGGAAGAAAAATTGCAGCGACTATGCGAATTAAATTGTTCATCTCAGTTACTCCAAACGAGTTTTCTCTTTCAATTTAACTTCACTGACTGACTGAACCTTTCCCGAAAAACTTAGGCGGCGCTGCCATAGTGTAAACTTCGGTTTCAGCGGCGATTACCTGCCGCAAGTGACCGGGAAGCTGCATCAACCCCAACAGTGTAATTCCGTCGAACATCCGCAACCCGCCAGTTGTTTTCTCGGCGAGTAATTTGTCAGTAACTGCGGGTTCGGGCCGCGTATTTATTTCTTGATTAGAAGCTATCGCAAAACCCCAAGGAGCTCCGTAAGTAGAAATAAAGCTGGTGCAGGATTGAACATTGGAGAAAACAGATTTCAGGGTATTCACAATGCGAGCGTGCATTTTCATTTCTGCCGGAGAAACGGGGCCTGCTTGCACTACGAAATATCCGTTAGGTGACATTACGCTGCGAACTTTCTCAAAATACTCCTTGGTAAACAACTGGAAAGATGGGCCTTCTTCTATTGGATCGGACAAGTCAGAAATGACAATATCCCAATCTTTGTCTGTGTTGTCTAAATAGTCCAAAGCATCGCCGATTACTACTTCGCAGCGGGGGTCGTCAAAGGCGTTTTGGTGCATTTCTGGCAGGTGTTCGCGGCAAGCTTCTACTACTTCGCCGTCAATGTCGATCATCACGACTTTTTCAACTGTTTTCCAGCGCAGCACTTCTCTAATCGTAGCTCCTTCTCCGCCACCGAGAACGAGGACTTTTTTGGGTGAACCGTGACAAATCATGGCTGGGTGCACCAGGGGTTCGTGGTACAGAAACTCGTCGCCTGTACAAGATTGCCACTTACCGTCTAAAACTAAGCCTTTGCCGTAAGTACCGGTCTGAACGACATACATTTCTTGATAGGCTGTTTTCTTGTAAGCAAGCACCGCGATGACGCCGTGAACGTAAATATCCCAAGGGGTAATGTACTCGCTCATCCAAAAGTCTGCACGAACTTCGCTACCTGACATCAATTACTCTCCAAATATAAAGTGCTGTGTCGATGTTGTCACAAGTAGTAGTTCTTAACACAAAATGGTGCGGGTGTGTGAGTACGATCGACACATTAAAGTGAGATTTTTCAGCAATGGTATAGTGTGATTGCGTTCTGGGAACTCGCAAGTGGCTTGGTACTTGAGATTGCTTGTGGGCGATCGCGCGGGCAGTCGATCGCACTTTTCCCGTCGTCCCCACTCGATCGCACTCACATTTAATATTTTCGCTTTGCATTGCCGACGGGTTTTGTACAAAAGTTGTCTGAATCGGGCAATTTTTCGCGCTGGGCCCGCCTTTATAAGTTTGCGATCGCCCTGCTTATTTACCAATAATCGGATGAAAACCCAGCAAATGCGAGAGCGGGGAATACAAGTAGCAAGCGGTTTTAACTAGATTTGTTATTAATATGTTGACATTTTGAATGTATCTTAGATAATATTTTTATATCGACCAAAATAAAGGAACTCTTGAATTTTTCGGACACAATTGGTTAGGCGATGTGCGCGGAGATTCTCACTAGGTAAAGGGTGCAACTAAATTTCCTCATAAAACTGTTATGACACTATTTTTAGGTTCAAAATAATAGCCGATGGAACCAACGGACTGGGACAACAGAATCAAAGAGCTGGAAAAGGAAAATCGACTCCTGCGTAAAAAACTCGAAAAATCGGAAACCGAACGCAGCCAATTACAAGCCCTCAATCAAAAAAAAGAATCTTTGCTAAAAAAGCTCACTGAGGAATTTAGAGATTCCAAAAATATTTTAAAAGCAAGAATGTCGGCACTAGAAAAAGCTCTGGAAAACCAAAAAACAACCCAGCTCAAATTAATCGAAGCCGAAAAAATGTCGGCTTTGGGCATTTTGGTAGCTGGTATTGCCCACGAAATCAACAATCCCGTTAACTTCATCTACGGCAATATTACCTATGTCAATGACTATGCAGGAGACATTTTAAAATTGCTCGCTATGTACCAGGATCGTTATCCCGAAATAGATGCAGAGATTGAAGCTTTTCTGGAAAAAATTGACATCGACTTTTTGCGCGAAGATTTGTTGAAAACTCTGTCGTCAATGAAAGTTGGCTCCGAGCGCATCCGCGAAATTGTGCTGACTTTACGGAACTTTGCGCGGGTAGATGAAGGTGAAAAAAAACCCGTTAACATTCACGAAGGAATTGACAGCACCTTGTTAATTTTGCAGCATTTAACTAAAGAAAAGCCAGGTCATTCTGCTATAAAAATCATTAAAAATTATGGTTCTTTGCCCAAGGTAGAGTGTTATGCTGGGCAATTAAACCAGGTGTTTATGAACATCATTAATAATGCTGTGGATGCCCTGCGGGAGCGAGAGCAAAATTCGTCACTGGAAGAGATAGAAGCTAACCCTATCCAGATGACAATTACTACTTCTATTATTTCAGAAAATGGGGCAATAATTAGCATCAAAGATAATGGTATGGGAATGAATGAATCTGTAAAAGCGAAAATTTTCGATCCGTTTTTTACCACCAAACCAGTTGGTCACGGGACGGGTTTGGGATTGTCAATTAGCTATCAGATTGTTGTGGACAAACACGGCGGGAGGTTGGAGTGCATCTCCGCAATTGGAGAAGGGACTGAATTGGTGATCGAGATTCCGATCGCCAATTCCGGCCGCTAAGATCGATCGATCGAGCTAAACTGAGGGATAATGAAAACTCCCTTTGACCGCGGCTCCTTCTAGTTTGATGTGCAACCCTATGTCTACTGTCACTTTTGGTTTGTCAACCCCTATAGCGGCAGAGGCCGGGGCATCCTACGGCAGCAGCGAACCGCCACAGCGCCCCACTGTGCGGGCAGAGTGGATCGAGGTATTGGTGGACTCTCCTTTCAGGGTTGCGGGGGACTCGCCTGGGGAGGAAAATAAGTTATTTACCTATCGTTTACCTGCGGAACTTACCGTGCAACCAGGGGATATTTTGAGTGTACCCTTTGGCAGTCAACAGGTAGGCGCGATCGCGATTCGGTTCATTTCTCAACTGCCGCCCGACTTAGATCCGGCGCGGGTTAAAGATGTCGAAGATGTTGTCAGTACGGGATTTTTCCCACCGACTTACTGGGAATTACTCGAACGCACTGCCACCTATTATTGCACACCTTTAATTCAAGTAATTAGAGCCTCGCTGCCGCCCGGTTTGTTAAGCCGTTCCGTGCGCCGAATTCGCTTAATTAAGGATGCTCTTTCTCCCAATGCCGAAACATTTCTCAATCCCGCCGCGAGTCAAATTTTGCAATTGCTGCAAGCTCAAAAAAACGGCGATTATACTTGGCAATACCTCCAGCGCCAAGTTAAGGGAAGTTATCGGGGATTGAAAGATTTATTGAAACGCGGTTGGGTAGAAAGTTATTTAGAACCTCCAAATCCTCCCAAACCACAACTAAAACCGGCAGTGACATTAATTGCTAGTGCATTTGTCACAGATTTAACCAAGCGGCAACAAGAAGTATTGGAAGTTTTGCGGCGCGGTGGCGGTGAAATGTGGATGAACGATTTGCTGAGAATTTGCAGCGCGAGTTCTTCTGTTGTCAAAAATTTGGAGCAAAAAGGTAGTGTTGTAATTGACCAAAGGGAAGTTCTCAGGGGCGATCGCGGAATTTCTCAATTGCCCGATGCACCAAAAACTTTAACTTATTTTCAAGCTCAAGCCTTAGCGTTTATTAACTCTTTTTCGGGATTTCGTCAAGTGCTGCTGCACGGCGTTACAGGTTCCGGGAAAACCGAAGTGTATTTGCAGGCGATCGCCCCAATCTTAGCCAGCGGCAAATCCGCCCTCGTGCTGGTTCCCGAAATCGGCCTCACACCGCAACTTACAGACAGATTCCGCGCCCGTTTTGGCGAGCAAATTTGCGTGTACCACAGCGCCCTATCCGACGGCGAACGTTACGATACATGGCGTCAGATGCTGACTGGAACACCGCAAATTGTCATCGGCACGCGATCGGCTATTTTTGCGCCTTTACCTCACCTCGGCTTAATTATCCTCGATGAAGAACACGACAGCAGCTTCAAACAAGACGATCGACCCCCCTGCTACCACGCCCGCACCGTTGCCAAATGGCGCGCCGAATTAGAAAATTGTCCCTTAATTTTAGGTTCTGCAACGCCAGCTTTAGAGACTTTTGTCGGGACGCGAAGAGATTATTACTCGTTACCAAATATCCATTATTTATCATTGCCCGATCGCATTTATTCCCGCCCGATGCCGCCTGTGGAAATAGTCGATATGCGCCAAGAATTGCGGCAAGGAAACCGCTCAATTTTTAGTGCTTCCCTGCAAAACGCGCTGGAAGAATTGCAAGCAAGACAACAGCAAGGTATTCTATTTATTCACAGAAGAGGACACAGTACCTTTGTCTCTTGTCGGAGTTGCGGCTATGTGATGGAATGCCCGAATTGCGATGTTTCCCTGTCTTATCACCACGTCGGCGAAGGAACCACAGAAGTGTTGCGGTGTCACTACTGCAACCACACGGAACGACATCCCCAAAACTGCCCAGAATGCAGTTCTCCTTACTTCAAAAACTTTGGTAGTGGCACTCAGCGAGTCGAACAGGAATTAACGAGATTATTTCCCGAATTGCGGGCAATTCGGTTTGACAGCGATACGACTAGAAATAAGGGCGACCACCGCAGATTGTTAACGCAATTTGCCAATGGGGAAGCTGACATTTTGTTGGGTACGCAAATGCTGACGAAAGGGTTAGATTTAGCTGGAGTAACCTTGGTGGGAGTTGTGTCTGCTGACGGGTTGCTAAACTTATCCGATTATCGGGCAAGCGAACGAGCTTTTCAAACATTAACTCAAGTCGCGGGCCGTGCGGGCAGAGGCGACGATCCGGGGCGGGTAATTATTCAAACTTACACTCCCGAACACCGGGTTATTCAAGCAGTTAGGCGGCACGAATATGCAGATTTTGTGGAAACAGAATTAGCAGAAAGAGCGGCGCTGAATTATCCACCTTCTGGACGGCTGGTATTGTTGCGATTGAGCAGTGTAGATGCGGCGGAAGTTGCGGTGACGGCGGTACAATTGGCGTCTGTTTGTCAGGAGTATATTGAGCGATTGTCTGTACCGGGATGTGAGTTGTTGGGGCCTGCACCTGCGGCAATTATGCGGGTGGCAAATCGGTATCGGTGGCAGATTTTGCTGAAGTTGCCTTTGGATGAGTCGGTGGATTTGTCGGATTTGATCGGATTGCGCGATCGCACGCCGCGTTCTGTTAGTTTAACTATTGATGTCGATCCGTTGAATTTTGGTTGAGCGAGGGCAACCTAAAAGCCCGGTTTCGGATTAAGCCTGTAAAAGCTTCTCTACCGATTGAGCAATAGCAGTCTCATCCTGGAACTCAGAATTATCAATCTCTAAATCCCAAGGCAAATCGACCAGCAACGCACGTTCATTAATTTCTTTTAACCTATGGTCTGAAACAGGAATGTGGGTTGAGACATCTCTCGTCATGACTCGCTCTATACAGGTATCGAGTGGAGCTTGTACATGGATTAGGAACACGCGGAAGCCTTGTCGCAAGGCTGTTAATAACTCTGAGAAGGTATGGGCTGTGCCTGTAGACTCGATGCAAAGGGTGGAATGTGATTGAGCTAACTCATCCAGTTTTTCTAACACAATTTGGAATCCTCGTTTCTCCAACGGAATTCCTTCTAATCCTGGCTCTAGCCTAAGCACCTCAAGAAATATAGGTTCAATCCGTAGAAACTTTACATCTAGATATTGCTCCAAAACACTACCAATGAACGTCTTGCCAACTCCTTTGAGTCCTACTAGCAGCAACAGATTACACGGTTTTGTATTGTAAGATGAGTACATATTGCTTTAACAAGACTTACGCTACATGAGTCAATTTTTATAATATATTTTTTACACAACTATGTAGTTGTAAGGTGCGCCGTGCACACCCTACAACTAGAGTCTCTGCGTAAATCCTAAAAACTAAGGCAAATCAGTGCTCCCCATCAGATAAAGGTCGCACTCCCGGGCCACGCCGCGCCCTTCGTTAATCGCCCAAACCACCAAACTTTGTCCCCGGCGACAGTCACCGGCGGCGAACACTCCCGGAATGCTGGTTGTATATTTTTCGTGCTCGGCTTTCACATTGCTGCGGGCGTCCCGTTCCAATCCCAAGTCATCCAGCAAGGGCTGTTCCGGGCCGAGGAAGCCCATCGCTAGCAACACAAGCTGTGCGGGCAACACTTTTTCGGTGCCGGGGATGTGGTTCGGAATGAACTGCCCTTTTTCGTTTTTCGCCCACTCCACCTCAACGGTGTGCACGGCTTTGACATTGCCGTTTTCGTCGCCCTCGAACTTTGTCGCCGTGGTGAGATAGCCGCGGGGGTCGTCGCCGAATTTGGCTGCGGCTTCTTCTTGACCGTAGTCGAGGCGGTAGACTTTTGGCCATTCGGGCCAGGGATTGTTGGCCGCGCGTTCCGAGGGCGGTTTGGGCAGGATTTCTAGCTGTACCAGGCTTTTGCAGCCGTGGCGGATGGAGGTGCCCACGCAGTCGGTGCCGGTGTCGCCGCCGCCGATGATCACGATATCTTTGCCTTCGGCGGAGATGAAGTTATCGTTGGTGCTCTTGTCTAAAACTGCTTTGGTGTTCGCAGTTAAAAAGTCCATTGCGAAGTGGATGCCTTTTAATTCCCGGCCGGGGATGCCCAAGTCGCGGGGTTTGGTGGCGCCGGTACAGAGCACAACGGAGTCGTATTCTTTTAGCAGTTGTTCTGCTGGTAAGTCTTTGCCGACTTCGGTGTTGCAGACGAATATCACGCCTTCGTCTTCGAGGACTTTGAGGCGGCGCATTACGACTTGTTCTTTGTCTAGCTTCATGTTGGGGATGCCATACATTAGCAGGCCGCCCGGTCGATCGGCTCTTTCGTATACTGTTACCCAATGACCGGCTTTGTTTAGTTGCGCGGCTGCGGACAAACCGGCGGGCCCGGAACCGATGACGGCGATTTTTTTGCCGGTGCGTTTGGCTGGCGGTTCGGCAGTAATCCAGCCTTCATCCCAGCCTTTGTCGATAATCGAGGCTTCGATGTTTTTAATCGTGACTGGCGGGTTGTTGATGCCGAGCACGCAAGCGCCTTCGCAGGGTGCGGGACAGACGCGGCCGGTGAATTCAGGGAAGTTGTTGGTTTTGTGGAGTCTGTCTAGGGCTTCTTTCCAGAGTCCGCGATATACGAGGTCGTTCCATTCGGGGATGAGGTTGTTAATCGGGCAGCCGCTTGCCATGCCGCTGATAATTGTGCCCGTGTGGCAAAACGGAATGCCGCAATCCATGCAGCGCGCGCCTTGGGTGCGGAGTTTGTCCTCCTCCATTGGCAGGTGAAATTCGTCCCAGTTGTGGACTCTCTCGACAGGTGAGAGTTCAGAGGGCAATTCGCGCAAGAATTCGATAAAGCCTGTTGGTTTTCCCATAGTGGTGTTCTGGTTAGAATTTACTATTCTGGTAGTTTGTCAAAGCTGAAGCCTGTATGCTTATGAACTAACTATTGTCATATAAATTGTGGGCGATCGCACCTGAGATTGAGCAATTCCTACCTGAAATCTTCAATATCGCCGGGAGTCGGGGAATTGTCGGCAGCCGTAAAATATAGATCGACAGCCAAGAAACGGGGTTTTTTAGGGGAATTAAAAGTTTTAAAGGTTTTGAGGCAGTATTTTCGTCCATCAAGCCCGGTTTCTGCGTAATTTCAGCATTGCTTACTCTGGGACGATCGCATTTACCGCTACAGCCACATCTCGAAACGCTGACGGCTTAACTCCGACGGTCCGCCGGCCTCAACTTTGAAACGCAGTCCCCATCTGGAGAGCATCGAGCTCCTATACAAAAAGTTACAGACCTTGCAAAATAATATTTTCAGGATATACTACTGTAAATCTGTCAAATAAGCGGAGTTTAGTGTTTTAACTCCTAAAATAGGTAAATAAACTTATGAGCATTACAGTTCAGAACGTATCGAAACACTTCGGCTCCTTCCACGCAATTGACAACGTGAATTTGGAAATTAAAAGGGGTTCTTTAGTCGCGCTGTTGGGGCCTTCCGGTTCCGGGAAATCGACTCTGCTGAGGATGATCGCGGGGCTAGAACCGCCGGACAGCGGTCAGATTTACCTGACGGGTGAAAATGCTACTCATCAGTCGGTGCAGGAACGCCATATCGGTTTTGTGTTTCAGCACTATGCTTTGTTCAAACACATGAGTATTCGGAAAAATATTGCTTTTGCGATGGAAATTCGCAAAGTTCCTAAAGGTTCTATTAGCAGGCGGGTTGATGAACTTTTGGAGTTAGTGCAGTTGACAGGTTTGGGGGATCGCTATCCTTCGCAACTTTCCGGGGGCCAGCGGCAGCGGGTTGCTTTGGCCAGAGCTCTAGCAGTTCAACCTAAAGTGCTGCTGCTAGACGAACCTTTTGGAGCATTAGATGCTAAAGTCCGCAAAGAATTGCGATCGTGGCTGCACAA
>NZ_JAUBQU010000071.1:22201-35106 GCF_036701435.1 Microcoleus sp. Pol12A5 | reverse complement strand
AAGCGGCAGCGGTAAATCTTCTGTGGTGTATGCGGGATTAATTCCCAAATTGCGAAAAGAGGGAAACTGGTTAATTGAATCTTTCCGTCCGGGCAAAGAACCCTTTGTGCAGTTAGCTTTTGCCTTGGTGCGGCAATTAGAACCAGCAGCCGGTGAAACTCAACAATTGCGGGAAGCGGCGGGATTGGCAAGCGATATGCAGCAAGGTAGAATCACCGTGCAGCAGGTGGTATCTCGCATTTTAGAGCGCAGCCCAGGTAAACGGTTATTGTTAGTTGCAGACCAATTTGAGGAACTGTACACCCTTTGTCAGGTGCAGGAAGAACAGGAACGTTTTGCAGATGAGTTGCTAACGGCGATCGCCAAAGAAAATCTTACATTGGTTTTAACTTTACGGGCTGATTTTTACGGCTATATACTTTCTTATCGTCCGTTGCGGGATGCCTTGCAGGAATTTACACCCCAGTTACTCAGTTCCATGAAACGGGAGGAATTACAACAAGCGATTGAATTACCTGCCCAAAAGTTGGAAGTACAATTAGAGGCACAATTAACCCAGCGCATTCTCGATGATGTGGGGTCAGAACCGGGGAATCTGCCATTGTTAGAATTTGCCCTAACTCGTTTGTGGGAAAAGCAGCAAAACCGAGAGTTAACTCACCAAGCTTATGAAGAAATTGGCGGGGTAAAAAAAGCCATTGCCAATCATGCCGAACAAGTGTACCAACAACTGAGCGAAACCGAGAAAAAACAGGCACAACGTATCTTTGTGCAATTAGTGCGTCCGGGGGAAGGAACAGAAGACACCAGGCGTGTTGCTAGCCGTGCAGAAGTAGGGGAAGATAACTGGAATTTGGTCAGTTATTTAGCGGGATATCCAGCGCGTTTGGTAGTTACGGGGCGGCAAGAAACGGAAGATACAGTAGAGGTAGTGCATGAAGCGCTGATTCGGGAATGGGGAACTTTGCGCGAGTGGATGAATGCTAACCGTCAGTTTCGGACTTGGCAAGAACGGCTGAAGGTGGCGTTACGCGAGTGGAAAAATAACAACCATGACTCTGGGGCAATGTTGCGGGGTGCGCCGTTGACTGTGGCGGAAGATTGGTTGCGTCAACGTGCCGATGAAATGACCCAGGAGGAGCGAGATTTTATTCAGGTTAGCGCCAAAGAACGGGATAGGGAGAAACAGCAACAGGAACGCGGACGGCGACTGCAAATTATCGGGCTAAGTGGCTTTTCGATGATAGCTTTGGCTTTAGCAGGACTAGCTGGTGTTGGTTGGTGGCGTGCTGCTATCAATCAAATTAATTCTCTAGCTCAATATTCCGACGGGCTTTTAAATTTAGATGGGACGAAAGCTCTCAAAACAAGTTTAAAAGCGGTGGTGCAAATGCGACGTACACCTTGGGTAGATGCTAATACCCAGACCTACGTAGAATTGTCATTATTAAATACAGTTTCTAATGTGGCAGCACCAAACACTTTAGGGGGACACGCGAACTCGGTTAATCGTGTCAGTTTCAGCCCCAATGGCACACTGCTGGCCACTGCCAGTAGTGACCACACCGTGAAACTGTGGGATACCTCCACCGGCAAGCAAATTAACACCCTCAGCGGGCATACAGACTCGGTTGTGGCTGTCAGTTTCAGCCCCAATGGCAAGCTGCTGGCCACTGCCAGTGATGACAAGACAGTGAAACTGTGGGATAGCACCACCGGCAAGCAAATTAACACCCTCAGCGGGCATACAGCCTCGGTTTATCTTGTCAGTTTCAGCCCCAATGGCAAGTTGCTGGCCACTGGCAATAGTGAGAACACGGTGAAACTGTGGGATACCTCCACCGGCAAGCAAATTAACACCCTCAGCGGACATAAAGACGGAGTTAATGATTTCAGTTTCAGCCCCAATGGCAAGCTGCTGGCCGCTGCCAGTAGTGACAAGACAGTGAAACTGTGGGATACCAGCACCGGCAAGCAAATTAAGACCCTCAGCGGGCATACAGACTTGGTTAATGCTGTCAGTTTCAGCCCCGATGGCAAGCTGCTGGCGACTGGCAGTTGGGATAAGACAGTGAAACTGTGGGATACCTCCACCGGCAAGGAAATCAAAACCCTCACCGGGCATACAGACTGGGTTAATGTTGTCAGTTTCAGCCCCGACGGCAAGCTGCTGGCTACTGGCAGTAGTGACAAGACAGTGAAACTGTGGGATACCTCCACCGGCAAAGAAATTAAAACCCTCAGCGGGCATACAGAGGGAGTTAATGGTGTCAGTTTCAGCCCCAATGGCAAGCTGCTGGCTACTGGCATTAGTGACAAGACAGTGAAACTTTGGGATACCTCCACCGGCAAGGAAATCAAAACCCTCAGCGGGCATACAGACTGGGTTAGGGCTGTCAGTTTCAGCCCCAATGGCAAGCTGCTGGCTACTGCCAGTCGTGAGAACACCGTGAAACTGTGGGATACCTCCACCGGCAAGCAAATTAAAACCCTCAGCGGGCATACAGAAAGGGTTAGGGCTGTCAGTTTCAGCCCCGATGGCAAGCTGCTGGCTACTGGCAGTAGTGACAAGACAGTAAAACTGTGGGATACCTCCACCGGCAAGCAAATTAAAACCCTCAGCGGGCATACAGAGTTGGTTTGGGCTGTCGGTTTCAGCCCCGATGGCAAGCTGCTGGCTACTGGCAGTTGGGATAAGACAGTGAAACTGTGGGATACCTCCACCGGCAATGAAATCAAAACCCTCAGCGGGCATACAGCATGGGTTTGGGCTGTCAGTTTCAGCCCCGATGGCAAGCTGCTGGCTACTGGCAGTCAGGACAAGACAGTGAAACTGTGGGATACCTCCACCGGCAAAGAAATTAAAACCCTCAGCGGGCATACAGCCTCGGTTAGGGCTGTCAGTTTCAGCCCCGATGGCAAGCTGCTGGCCACTGCCAGTAGTGACAAGACAGTGAAACTGTGGCGGTTAGATTTTGGTTATTTAGTCAAGGAAGGATGCAATTTCATAGACAATTACCTCATACCTAATCCTTATGACGGAGATCCCCTGGAAATCAAACAAGATTTATGCAAAAAGCTTTGACAATTTTAGATTGAAAACTGCATAAAAAACCCAACCTCACTCCAATATAAATATCAAACTTTTCCCAAACCCTTACCCACCAACAACCATGACTAACCAAACCCCCAACTTCTACGCCCTCCTCATCGGCATCAATTTCTACTTCCCCCATCGTTTACCAGAAGGTAACTACTACAAAAACTTGCGGGGATGCGTGCGAGATATTAACAACGTCGAAACCTATTTAAAAGACACCTTCAATCTCACACCCGATCGAATTATTAAACTCACCGCCACTGCTTCCGACAATCCCAACCAACCCCAAGAACCCCCGGAACTCCTACCAACTTATGAAAATATCGTCGCCAAATTCAAAGAAGTAACCGCCAAAGCCAAACCTCAAGACCGAGTATATATTCACTACTCCGGTCACGGCGGACGGGCGAAAACAATTTTTGAAAGCCTCAAGGGTTCTATGGGTTTAGATGAAGCCTTAGTTCCCTGCGATATCGGTCAACCAAACTCACGCTATTTGCGCGATTTGGAATTTGCAAAACTTCTCGAAGAAATGGTGGAAAAAGAGTTAGTTGTAACTCTGGTACTTGATAGCTGTCATTCCGGTGGCGCAACCAGAGAAATGGAAACAGATGACTGGAGTATACGCAGTGGCGGTTTTATTGACACCACTTCCCGACATACAGATAGTTTAGTTGCACCACTTCAGGAACTAGCACAAAATTGGCAAGCTTCAACAGAATATAGCCGCAATATTACCGTCGTCAATGGTTTGTTACCAGAACCGAAAGGTTATACCTTAATAGCAGCTTGCCGAGATAATGAATTGGCTATTGAAAAGATTTTTGAAGGGACGGAACGCAACGGCGCTTTAACTTATTTTTTATTGAAAGCTTTGCGAGAATACCGGGGGACAGAGATTCCTGTTAAAGACTTGTACGATCTCATTTCTAATTTAGTTCACAATGACTTTGACCGACAAACACCGATGTTGATTGGCGAGACAAATCGCACTTTTTTGGTCGGTCAATCTATCTCCTTCACTCCTGGCGCATCCCTTCTCCGTAGTGTACCTGTTACGCGCACTACCCGCACTGTGCCAGTGATGAAGGTAGATATTACCAAAAACCGAGTCCAATTGCAAATGGGTGAAGCTAGCGGCCTTAAAAAAGGGGCAGAATTCGATATTTTTCGATTCGGGACGTGGAATTTTGAGGACAGCGAACAGCGAATTGCTACGGTTAAAGTTGTAGAGGTGGGAGCATCCGACTGTTGGGCAGAAGTAACGAAGCTACACAACGAATTTACAACCAGAGAACTCACTCCTAAATTAATAGAAGGAATGATTGAAATTGGTTCCCCTGCTGTCTATTTGAGTCCAGCGTTGAAACAAATTCGCAAAGTTCGGGTTATTCTGCCTGACCCGTTACCGCAAATTTCTGGTGTAAATGTGGCAATGCTGCCAGATATCCTCAAAGCAAAAAAAGAGCAAGTTGAAGGCCATCGCTGGATAGAATTCTATTCGGAATATGAAAAAGATGAGAAGGTGGATTATTTTGTTTCCCTGAATTCTGAAGGGGAATATTGGATTTTGGATGCTCAGAAAGAACCTATCAAAAATCTCCTGTTTCCGATAAAAGTTGATGAAAGTGAAGCTACCACAAAGCTAATCGATCGCTTAATCCATGTTGCCAGATATGAAACTATTTTGGATCTGGATAATGAGGATGCTTTTGCTTCGTCGTTAAATGGCAAACTTAAGGTGGAATTGATTAAATCAGTAAAACGCGAACAGGTAGTTTTGAATGCTGATGGTAATGTTCCTGTATTGCAAGTAGGCGAACGAGTTGTCGTGCGAATTCACAATGAATCCAATCGCACTTTAAATATTTCTGCCTTGATACTTCAGGCGGATTTGAGTATTGTCAAATTCTATCCTGAAGGTGCGCATTACGAAGTTGTAGATCGTGGACAATCCAGAGAAAAGCGCTTAGACATGGAATTACCCAAAAATTATCAGGAAGGAGTAGATGTCATTAAAGTATTTGCGACTGTGGATGCAACAAATTTTCAATTCTTAGAATTGCCATCCTTAGATCAATCTCGGAAAGGATTTGGGAATCAAAAACCGAAGAATGCGTTGGAACAATTATTGTCAGCAGTGGTGGATGAAGATAACCCGCAGCGCAATATTAGGGTGGTGACTGATGCGAGTGAAGAATGGACGACGGAAAAGGTGGAAGTGGTGGTGAAAAAAATGTAGTGCGCGCATCTTGCTGGCTGGCTGTTTTTGCCTAGTCGTTTTTGATGGACTTTTGGTTGAGGTAATCAGAACACATCTGTTTATCCTCTGCTGTCACTTTCGGGTTGTTTTTGAGATAATCACTTATTGACTCGCAGCCTAATGCCATCAGTTTATCAAAATCCCAAGTCCATAGTCTGATGGTCTTGTCGGCGCTTGCAGAAGCCAAGGTTTTGCCATCTGGACTAAAGGCGAGACTTCTGACTGCATCGCTATGCCCGGTGAGGGTGGCGATCGGTTTTTGGGTTTGCAGGTTCCACAGTTTGATGGTGTTGTCATGGCTTGCAGAAGCCAATATCTTGCGATCGGGACTCCATGCGACGCTATTAACCGAATTGCTATGCCCGGTGAGGGTCGGGATCTCTTTTTGGGTTTGCAGGTTCCATAGTTTGATGGTGTTGTCAGCGCTAGCAGAAGCCAATGTCAAGCCATCGGGACTAAAGGCAACGCTATTGACCCGATCGCTATGCCCGGTCAGGGTTTTGATGGGTTGTTGAGTTTGCAGGTTCCAGAGTTTGATGGTCTTGTCATCGCTAACAGAAGCCAATGTCAAGCCATCGGGACTAAAGGCAACGCTATTGACCGAATAGCTATGCCCGGTGAGGGTTTTGATGTTTTTTTGGGTTTGCAGGTTCCACAGTTTGATGGTGTTGTCACTGCTAGCAGAAGCCAAGGTCAAGCCATCGGGACTCCATGCGACGCTATTGACAAAACTGCTATGCCCGGTGAGAGTGGCAATGGCTTCTTTGGTTTGCAGGTTCCAGAGTTTGATAGTCTTGTCAGCGCCAGCAGAAGCTAAGGTCAAGCCATCTGGACTCCATGCGACGCTGTTGACAAAACTGCGATGCCCAATGAGGGTGGCCAGAGGCTTTTGAGTTTGCAGGTTCCAGAGTTTGATAGTCTTGTCAGCGCCAGCAGAAGCTAAGGTCAAGCCATCGGGACTAAAGGCGACGCTGTTGACAAAACTGCGATGCCCAGTGAGGGTGGCCAGAGGCTTTTGAGTTTGCAAGTTCCAGAGTTTGATGGTCTTGTCAGCGCCAGCAGAAGCTAAGGTCAAGCCATCTGGACTAAAGGCGACGCCATTGACCGTACTGCTATGTTCGGTGAGGGTTTTGATCGGTTTTTGAGTTTGCAAGTTCCACAGCTTGATGGTCTTGTCAGCGCTACCAGAAGCCAATGTTTTGCCATCTGGACTTATGGCGACGCTAATAACCGGATTGCTATGCCCAGTGAGGGTAGCGATGGGTTTTCCGGTTTGCGGGTTCCACAGTTTGATGGTGTGGTCATCGCTAGCAGAAGCCAATGTTGTGCCATCTGGACTTATGGCGACGCTACTAACCGGATTGCTATGTCCAGTGAGGGTAGCGATGGGTTTTTCGGTTTGCAGGTTCCACAATTTGATGGTGTTGTCACCGCTAGCAGAAGCCAAGGTCTTGCCATCTCGACTAAAGGCGACGCTAAAGACCGAACTGCTATACCCTTCCAAACTATTGCGCTCTTTTACTTCGGAAACTGCTTGTTGCAGCGCACCCATCACTTGTACTTGGATGTCTTTTGTCGTGTCGGCTGAAGCATCTAGTTTTTTTAATGTTGTTCCGGCTTTCAATGCTTCCAGCAGTGCTTGAAATGTCTGTCCAGAAATAAATGATTGATTGGAAAAAGCACTTTCCTGGATAGTGTTTGATAAATTATTAGCTTGAGTGACTTGCTTCCCGGCCAAAAAAGTTGCCCCACCTGCCACAACCAAAGCCACTATAGCAAAAACTGAAGTTCCAATTGTAATTTTTCGTGCCTTTTGCTGTGCCTTGGTTAGGGTCTGATTCGCTTCAGTCAAAATTTGATTAGCTTGTCTCTGAGCTTCTAAATCTCGTTCAACTTCCCGTTGTTGTAATTCCCGACTGGCATTTAAAAAATGATAATCTAAATCGCTCAAGCTTTTGCCTGCCGCCCAAGTTTGAGCCTCTTGCAATGCCTGACCCCGCAACAGTCGCGATTCATCTTGGCAATCAGAATCTTGCCAAGCTTTAAAAGTTTCGCTGTAGGGGCGGAGATTTGCTAATTGTTTTTCTACCCAATCAGCAGTAAAAACAGATTGATAAATTCGGTTATAAACTTTAAGTTTACCAGATTGCTGAACTACCAAACCTGTTAAACGGAGTTCCATTTGTTCGGCAGTATCATCAGCCCCTATCTCATTTTGTTGAAGAATTTGCTGATATATTCCCAGCAACCTACTTGCACGTTGTTTGCTGCTTAAAATGCGGTCTCTAATCGTCTTTAAATGCTCAGGCTCATCCTGTCCTTCCCAATTCTCAATCACCTTTTTTTTGACTAAATTCTTTACCCTATCGGGAGAGTTTTCGATAGACTCTGAATCTTGATAAAGCCGGAGTAATTTACAAACTTTTTGCGTTAAAAATGGCTGCCCCCCAGTCCAAGATAATATCGCTTCTAACACTGCTTGAGAATTTTCTGCTTGAGTTCCTAGTCCTACTGCTAAAGGTTGTGCTTCTGCTAATTGAAAACCAGTTAACTCAATGGCACTACCAATATTAAACGGGGTGCGAAGCTGATTGCTTATCAAATCGGAAGGCGTGGCGACCCCAATTAAAGCAAAGGTTAAACGGTTATATTCAGGCTTGTCTGCACGCTGGTTAAAACAATCACGAATCACTGCAAAAAAATCATCAATATTAAATGGCAAAGCCAATAAACTGTCAATCTCATCAACAAAAATAACGATACTTTTTTCAATCCAATTCAGCAATTCCTCTCCGATAAACTTGCTGAAACGTTGGATTGGAGACACCAGTTCGTGACTCGTCCACCATTCATATGAATCGAACTTATTGTAGAGTTCCAAACTATTAACTAGCGAGTCAATAATTCCAAAATACCACTCTTTAGGAGTAATATTTGCAGTACCAATTGCTGTAATATCAACGGCAGCACAGGCAAATCCTTCGTGCTGCAATCTAGCCATTGTTTGCACGCGCAAGCTAGATTTACCCATCTGTCGCGAGTTGAGAACGTAACAAAATTCTCCGGCTTTTAATCCGTCATAAAAATCTTGGTCAGCTTGTCTCCTAACATAAGTTGGTGCATCTACAGGTAGGCTACCACCTACTTGATATTCGTAATCTAAATCAGGTTTGTCATTCATTAATGAACTCCCAATCGATCTTTAAAATAAAGGCGGCAGAGATTGGACAGAGGAATCACATCATTACCTAGCAGCTTCACTAAACCCCTACTGCGAAGTTTAAACGCTAGATTGGCTTCTAATCGTACCGGAACCGAACTAGCAATTACTTGTTTCATTGCTGCTTCCAAATTTGGATCGGCAGTGAGATTAATTAAATGATAGCGTAAATGATCGCCGTAAATTCCTTCTTCAGTAGGCGCAGTCTGTAAAAATTCCTCTAAGGTTAAATAACCGCGAGCAATTTCATAAAGGGCTTTTCTTAACAGGTAAGGATGCCCATCTACCATTTCAATCAATTGTTCTATTTTGCGATCGGACCAATTCAGTTGATGTTTTTGTACTAACTCAACAATTTCTTGATAGTTAAATTCTGGTAAATCAATTGGTAAACCTACATTAAAAGGCGACTGGTTGATATTCAAGGGAATATAAACTTCTTTGGAATGGGAAATTACTAAACGCAGTTTTTTCCAAGCTGGTTCGTTTTTTCCTTTTTCGTGCCACGCCCGCAGTAAACCAAAGAATTCCTGCGCTACTTGGGGATAAGGAAAAATTCGATCGACTTCATCTAATCCTAAAGTTAATGGTGTGGTAATTGTTGCTAACAGGTAGCGCTGAAAATAGTTGCCGCATTTTTGTTTGCTACCCATGCCTTGTTTCCAGTAGTCTATTACTCGGTCTTCTAAATTTAATTCATTGGTAATCTCACCACAAAACCATTGCAACAAATGATCGAGATTACCAAGAAAATTACCATCAGCAGATTGAAAGTTTAAATAGGCAGTTTGATGTCCCTGTTCTCTTGAATGGTGTAAAATGCGCTGTAATAAAGAAGTTTTACCCATTTTACGGGGTGATTTAATTCGGATCAAAGCTCCTGGTTTGGCAATAGTTTGGTAGCATTCCGATTCAATGGGAGGACGAGCGATATATAGGGGTGAATCTAAACTAACAGAACCTTCTGGGTTATCTAAATTGAGGAGAGGAACAGGTGGTGAGGGGAGCGAGCGCGCATTTGCTAACGCAGAGGAAGACTCCTCAAGTATATTGTCAATAGCAGGAACGATCTCTTGTTCTGCTGTCTCCTGGTCTGAATTTTCTGGCTTCTTCTTTAAAACCGGCGTGAGTTCTTCTGGAATGCCGGCCATTGTGATGCTGACGCAACCTGACTTATAAGCAAACTCGATAGATTCTCCGGCTGCCAGCGCATCATAAAATCCTATGGCGAATTCCCTCGCAGCATTATCTCCTACCGCTTGCTTCATACCAATAACATAGGGAATATGATGTGCGATCGCAGCCGCTTGTACGTCCGAATAGCAGGCGTTGAGTACCACGCATTCTACCCGATCCATAAACAGCTCGAACAAACGTGCTAAAGCTTTTGCATTTACCAGTTTAATCTGTCCCGTCTCATCCTCTAGAGCTAAACCCTCCTCTCCCACACCATGGCCGGAAAAATGGACAATCTCTGGTTTATAATCAAGTACAGCTCGCTGCATATCTCGTGGCGTTACCGCCCACTGTTGCTCAAGTTGAAATTTTTCACGCTTTTTAGAGCGTTGCAACCCATCGGCAATTTCCTTAACCTCTTCACCTAAACGCAAAACCGTAGAGTTCTTAGGGTTCGCTGCTAAAAACAAGATGGTTTTTTTCTTTCTTGAGGAACTACTCATAAATGGGACTTTGACTAAAGGTGATTCGCTATTACTCCCTTTGGACCCCAAGAAGATCTAGTGAAGAGGACAAGGCTTTGCTGCGGGCTTTTATAGATATTGGCTCGCGATCGCCCATACAAGATATTATTGTTTTTTCATGCCGATCTACTTACTAGATTAAGTTTAGCAGCTCTACGGGAATATACTGTATCCTGTCAGGTAAATTAACCACAATTATTGTAGCGGCGGGTTCACGCGCGATCGGCAATATCAGCCATAACTCCCGTAAACCCGATTGTAGTGGGAACTTTTACCCTCGAAAATCTCCCAAAGCTTTCAATGCAAACTGTGGCAAAGCTAACATCCTGCGCCAGCGCCAAGGTTCTTGATAAAGTCGGTACAACCATTCTAAATGATTGTCGCAAAACCAAGCCGGCGCGCGGTCTTTTGTTCCCGCCCAAATATCAAAACTGCCGCCTACTCCCACCCAAATCGAATTAGGGCAAAGGTGTCGGTGTTCGGCAATCCAAAATTCTTGGCGCGGCACTCCCAATCCTACAAAAATTAGTTTGGGCTGCATTTTTTTGAGGCTTTCACGGAAGTCTTTCTCTTCATCTGGGGAAAGATAACCGTGTTGAGAAGCAATTGACAATCCGTTAACTTTTTGCTGCCAATTTTTGGCCGCAGCAGCCGCCACTCCTGGGGAACCTCCAAAGAAAAATAGTGGTTCCGAATCAGGCAATTTTCCGGCTTGTTGCAGCAGCGATTCTGCTAATTCAATCCCCGGATAGCGCTGTGCCGGTTTGCCACGCAGCCGCAAGTACAGCACCACTCCCGAACCGTCGGGAATCACCAGTTCCGCTTTGCAGATTACATCCGCTAAGGCCTGATTTTGCTCGGCTTGCATGGCCATTTCAGCATTCAGCGTCACGACGTGACTTCCTAACCCTTGATGCAGGCGCTCCATCAGCCAACCTGCATAATCATCTAATATGTGAACTGGTAGTCCCAGCACTGAAAATTGCGGGCGCGATCCATCCATATTTTTTTCTTTGAAATTCCTACACACCTAGTTATTTAAATTAGCTTAGATTGGCGATCGACGCTAGACCAGTCTTGGTCGCAAAAAAGCCGGTTTGTGCCACCAACAGTCTGTTAAGTCATCGTTCGGTGGCCCAGAAACCGGTTTTTTTGTAAGCGACGGGTCGCGCAAGTTCATTAGAGTTTGCCAGCCAAGTGCGATCGAGCATTAGTGTTCGATTTTTTTGACAGAGCCGTCTGCGTACCATTCCATCGGTACTAGCTCAATTTTACCATTAATTTTCACTGTAGAGTATACAACTTTCACGAAAGGAACGCTGTTGTTATTGTGGTTTTTGGTAGACATGGCAATTATCTTTTTGTGTTTGGATAACTTGAGAAACGATCTAATATCTGATATATTTAAAAGTCTATTCACCGCAAATCTACTCGCATCAGGAAAAAGAAGGAAAACGAAATGGCGATCGCAAAAACCCAGCGGCAAAGCAGGTTGGATTATTACTACCAGCAAATCAAAAACATCATCCTCAAGCGCCAAAATCCTATTACTGGTTTGCTGCCGGCGAGTACCGCCGTTAACGCCCACGGCGACTACACCGATGCTTGGGTGCGCGACAATGTGTACAGCATTCTCGCAGTTTGGGGTTTGGGTTTAGCTTACCGCAAAATTGATGGAGATCAGGGCAGGACATTTGAACTCGAACACAGCACAGTCAAACTGATGCGCGGCTTGCTG
Source organism: Microcoleus sp. Pol12A5 (assembly GCF_036701435.1). Lineage (NCBI taxonomy): Bacteria > Bacillati > Cyanobacteriota > Cyanophyceae > Oscillatoriales > Microcoleaceae > Microcoleus > Microcoleus sp. Pol12A5. The sequence goes on along the minus strand of NZ_JAUBQU010000071.1, from coordinate 23,085 downwards.
TTTGCGATGATGCAGCAATCGAGCAAAGTAGAACGTTTTAAAAATACTCAGTCGCCGCTAGATGCCCTGCACGCTAAATACAATACTCAAACTGGAGGTATTGTTGTCGGTGATGACAAGTGGGGACATTTACAGTTAGACGCTACATCTATATTCTTATTAATTCTTGCTCAAATGACGGCTTCCGGCCTGCACGTAATTTTTACAATAGATGAAGTCAATTTCGTGCAAAATTTAGTTTACTACATCGGTAGAGCCTACCGCACGCCGGATTACGGAATTTGGGAAAGAGGTCATAAAATCAATCGCGGTAATGCAGAATTGAACGCCAGTTCAGTTGGCATGGCCAAAGCAGCCCTGGAAGCAATAAATGGGTTAGATTTGTTCGGTATTCAAGGTTCTCAAGCGTCGGTTATTCACGTTTTGCCCGACGAAATTGCCAGAAGTCGCATAACTTTGGAATCGCTTTTGCCTCGCGAATCTAGTTCAAAAGAAGTAGATGCCGCTTTATTGAGTGTGATTAGTTTTCCGGCTTTTGCTGTGGAAGATCGAGAATTAATAGAACGGACTCGAAATAAAATTATTGACAAATTGCAAGGAAAATACGGCTGCAAGCGGTTTCTGCGCGACGGACACCAAACAGTGTTGGAAGATGCCGATCGCCTGCACTACGAACCCACAGAATTAAGGCAGTTCGAGCACATTGAATGCGAGTGGCCGCTATTTTTCACTTATTTATTCTTGGACGGCCTATTTCAGGGAAATCAAGCCCAAGTGCAGGAGTACCAGCAGCGTTTGGAATCTCTGGCAGTCGATCGCTCTGGTGTGCCACTACTACCAGAATTGTACTACGTCCCCGCCGAAAATATAGAAGCAGAAAAGCT
>NZ_JAUBQU010000071.1:14540-22101 GCF_036701435.1 Microcoleus sp. Pol12A5 | reverse complement strand
GCAGTCGATCGCTCTGGTGTGCCACTACTACCAGAATTGTACTACGTCCCCGCCGAAAATATAGAAGCAGAAAAGCTAAATCCCCGCAGCCAGCAGCGCTTACCCAATGAAAATATTCCCCTAGTTTGGGCGCAAAGTCTGTATTTTCTCGGTCAATTGCTGAACGAAGGATTAATCGCAGTTGGCGACATCGACCCGCTGGGAAGGCACCTGTCAGTGGGCCAACACAGAGAACCTTTAGTGCAAATTGCACTGTTAGCTGAAGACGAAGATTTGCAAGCAGAATTAGCCGCTAACAGCATTGCGGCACAAACCCCAAAACAGGTAGAACCAATTCAAGTCCGCCAGACTAAAGAATTATCAGCTATTTACACGCAAATTGGACGAAATGACCAATTAGGCTTAAGTGGCCGCCCCGTTCGCCGTTTGCGGAGTTTAACAACTTCTCGGGTGTTTAAAGTTCGCGAAGAGGCGATCGTATTTCTCCCCTCATTTTTGAACAGACAAGAGTTTTACTTAACTTTAGATTACCATTATTTAGTAGCTCAAATCAAGAGTGAAATAGCTCACATTCACCGCCACTGGTATCAGTTAGGACGCCCTACGGTAACGCTGATGCTGACTCACACAATGCTGGAAACCGGCCGGGAAGCGTTGTTAGAATTAATGAAGGAATTCCGGGATGGATATTGTAAAAACACGCCCGTCAAACTCGGAAATCTTAAGCAGTTTATGCTGACTGCTGGGACTGAAAGAATTGATTTAATGCACGATTTTGAATTTACTGAATCTCCGGTGACAGGTGCAGTAGAAACGCGCCGATATCTAACTTACAATCCTGAAAAAACTTGGCCTTTGGGTCACACGCAAGAATTTAAATTAGAGTGCGAAACTAATACTCAATTCTTGCTAACTAGCCTGCGAGATTCAGAAAATTTGTACGAACAAATTGAGTTGCTGCACACGTTGGTTCGCCTCAAAGGATTAAATTTTGATACAGGATTTGGAGGTACGGAAGAAATAGTTAAAGTTGTGGACTTGCTCAACGAAGTTTATACAAAAGCTGGAGAAAGTTCGCAGTCAAAAATCCAATGGGCAGTCATCCGCCATGCCGCAGGTTTGCTGGATAAAGTTGATATCAGCTTGTCCGATGCAGTGACAGATATTTTGGTGCGACAAAAACAGATTGCTGTGGGGAAAGCTTACAGCGAAGATTCGATAATTTCGAGACCGGGTTCTTACACGGAAGTGATGGACAAAATTCGCCAATTCTGCGGAGAAGATATTCGCGATCGAGTTCTCACCCAAGAAATTCTAATTTACCTCAGCGTCCTAATTAAAGCAGAACCGCAATTATTTAAAGGTCTGCTCACACTGAGAGTTAGCTACTTTATTCTGCTGTTAACAAGCGAATTAGCTCGCGAATTGGGAGTGACGCAAAATGAAGCTTACGAACATTTAATGCAGCTAAGTCCCTTTGAAATCAAAAATCGCCTGCGCCAAGTGTTGACAGAATACGAGGAAATGAATCAAATCCTCAAACAACAAGAATCCCTGCGCGTCAAACAGCCGGAAAAAGATATTGAATGGGTAGTAGCGCCAGTTTCCGAAGAACCGCAAATGCCTGCGGGAGGATGGCGCCGGAAGCGGCAAATGGAAGGTGGAGTCAATCGCGTACCGAAGGATTTTTATCCGAGTGTTTGGGGACTGCTGCGGCACTGCAAAGGCTTGATAATTGGCGACAAATTAGAGCGACGCAATCGGTTAGATAGCCATATCATTTTATCGGAAATGACCCCAGGTGAAAAGAATTTTGCGCTACAAATCGAGCATTTGCTGAATAAAATTGTGGCGCCGGAATACCGACAAGTGAATATTGAGGCGCTGATGGAGTTGGCAGCAATTGCCCAGCGCAATCCTGAATTGCAGGTAGAAGAATACATCGTTTTAGATGTATTAGTCGGTCACGCAGTGCGGCTGAATTGGCTAGGAAAACACCAGGAAAGAGCGGATAAATACGACGAAGATAAAGCGGCGGCTTGGCAAGCTTTTTACAATACTTCGCCTTACGTTTGCGCGAGTCATGTACTCGATGCTTTCCGATTCTTGACGAAATTTGGATAGATTGAGTGGTTAATACAAGCTACCCCCTCGATAGTTCGGCGGTTGAAACCGCAACTACATAAACTAACTCCGCCTCTGCGGACTCAGAAATAAGGGAGATATTTAAGCTCGATCGCGATTATGCGAAATCCTTCATACAGCGAGCGATGGCTATGGGAAAGAGCGATTACCTGCACGTCCTTACGCGTCTGCTACACATCATCACCCGAACCGCATTTTTGGTGCGGTTGGCAACACCGGCAATACTTCCGGCAACGCTCGTGCCGTGCAGAGTTCTGAGGCTGGAGCATCATGGCGTTGCCACAGTATTGTCGGTTTCTAGGAATAGCTTTGTACGGTTTTCTTCACTGCCAATAAATTCTGCTTCTTTCGTACTTATTCTAGCAAATACGACTAACTGAGTAGGGTTTTCCTGACTGTTCCTCCCACGCCCGGAAGCGGCATCATAATAACTGTAAGCAATGAGCTTCAACCCAAACTTTCGTTATAAAGTCTTACCAATCTTTGAGGTGACAGATTATGTTGATGCGCTATTGGCAACCATTCACAGAAATTGAAACGCTCCGCCAGCAACTCGATAAAGTTTTTGACCAACAGGCAACAACGAGAGATAACTCAGAAGCCACTTGGATGCCCGCTGTGGAATTTGCTGATGCTGGGGACAATTTCGTATTAAAAGCGCAACTGCCTGGAATTGACCCCAAAGACATTGACGTTCAAGTCACTCGCGAAGCAATTTCTATCTCTGGCGAACGCCGCTACGAAAACACAGACGAAAAATCTGGCTACGTCCGCTCTGAATTCCGCTATGGCAAATTCCACCGGGTGCTTCCCTTGCCCGCACACATTCAAAATGACTCTGTGCAAGCTGAATACAAAGATGGCATTCTAACGCTAACCCTGCCCAAAGTAACTGAGGCCCGCAATAAAGTCGTCAAGATTAATTTGGCCGAAATTGCTGGAACTCCAGCAAATCCCGCTTTGGAACAGGCTAACCAATAACATCGGCTGTGCTTAATCGAGTGAGGCAAATTTTCCCAAATTGAGCCTAATTGGATTTACTTAACAACAACGGAACTGGAAAAGTTGATACCGGGAGCTACACTTGCTCTCGGTATTCTTTATTAGGGAAAACCGAGCGAAAAACCACCTACAACTGTCCTGCACCCGCAGTGAATTCAGTAACGCTTACAAGGCAGGCTTCTAGTAAATGCAGCAGAGAGCTAGACGAGCAGAATACCCAATCGCGATCCCAGGCTTGGAAATCCCTTAGTCTTCCGTCCCACCCATTTCTGTGGCGAATAAAGAAACTTGGGCTATGTTAGACCACAGGGCGCTTTTACGGTCATCAAAAACTCTGGGGAAAAACGCTTGCGGCTATTGCATCTAATATATCTTGCAGCCGTTATGCTTCCCGCCTCATAGTGCTACAGCCTCCTCCAAAATGCGATCGCGAATGCGTTCTTTCAACATATCCACGCTCGGCGCTCTCATGAGGCCACGATTGCCAGAAGCGAAACATGAGCTCACTTTTGTTGAGTAAATTACTATGTTACGATCAGCTCCTATAATAATTAAGTTTTAAAACCGGCCTTAACCTTACGCTCCATTCCCTTGCGATCGCTAGAATAACAATGACTATCAACTTAGCTGGCTATCAATTCGTTGAAACCCTCCACAGCGGAATAAGAACTTCAGTCGATCGCGCTCGGAAGGATTCGGACTTTTCCAGCGTGATCGTCAAAACGCTAAAGGCTGAGTATCCCACTCTTTCTGACATCACCCGCTTGCGGCACGAATATCAAATTCTGCACAGCTTGAACGTAGAAGCGATCGTCAAACCCATTAGTTTAGAAAGCTATAAAAACGGTTTAGCACTGATATTAGAAGATTCAGGCTCCGAGTCTCTCAAAGATTGGATGAAGGGTAAGAAACTCACAATCATTCAATTTCTTTCTTTGGGATTCCAGCTTGTCTCTGCCTTAGCAGAAATCCATAAACATAACATTATTCATAAAGATGTAAAGCCACACAATATTATCATCAACCCAGCCACTGAAAAAGTTAAAATTATTGATTTCAGCATCGCTTCGCGGCTGGAGCGAGAAAATTCGACGCTCAGCCATCCAGATTTGCTCGAAGGCACACTCGCCTATATGTCGCCAGAACAAACTGGGCGGATGAATCGGTCAATTGACTACCGCACTGATTTTTATTCACTAGGCGTTACCTTCTATGAAATGCTCACAGGCGAGTTGCCCTTTAATTCCACAGACCCGCTGGAATTGGTACACAGCCATATTGCCAAAACTCCCATTCCCCCTCAGCAGCTAAATCCTGAAATCCCACCACAAATTTCAGCGATTGCAATGAAGTTATTAGCTAAAAATGCTGAAGACCGCTACCAAAGCGCTGAGGGACTAAAATTTGACTTAGAAACTTGCTTGATCAAGCTACAGGCTAGCGGATATATTTCCAACTTTGTTGTTGGAAGTGCGGATAAAGCAGGGCAATTAAATATACCGCAAAAGCTCTACGGTCGCGACAAAGAAATTGAAAAAATTCTAGAAACTTTCGATCGCGTTGCCAGTGGCACCACCGAATTAATGCTAGTTTCCGGTTATTCCGGGATAGGCAAAACAGTGTTGGTCAATGAAGTCCACAAACCCATTGTGCGCCAACGAGGCTATTTTATTGCAGGTAAATTTGACCAGTTCAAGCGCAATATTCCTTATGCTTCCCTAATTCAAGCATTCCAATCCTTAACTCAGCAACTTCTAACCGAAGGAGAAGTAGAAATCCAAACTTGGAAAGAAAAACTGTTATCCGCTTTAGGCGATAACGGACAAGTCATCATTGATGTTATCCCTCAAGTCGAATTAATTATTGGCAAACAGCCACCCGTACCTGAGCTAGGGGCAACTGAAGCTCAAAACCGTTTCAGTCGCGTCTTTAAACAATTCATTGGCGTATTTACGACTATTGACCATCCGTTAGTTCTCTTCCTCGATGACTTGCAGTGGGCGGATTCTGCCTCGTTGAAATTAATTCAATTGCTAATAACTGATTCTGATAGCAAGTATTTATTGCTGATTGGGGCATATCGAGATAACGAAGTTTCTCCAACTCATCCGACGATTCAAACAATTGACAAGATTCGCCAAACTGGTGCGACGGTGAATAATATTGTCCTTCAACCATTACACCTGGTTCATGTCGAAGAATTAATTGCGGATACTTTAAATGAATCTGGCGGTTCGGAATCCCTGTCTGTAAAGACGCGATATTTCGCGTCTCTACTTTTTAATAAAACCCAGGGCAATCCTTTCTTCTTAAGTCAACTCCTCAAAACTCTCTATCAAGAAGATTTGTTGACTTATGATTTATATTCTGGCGTCTGGCAATGGAATATCGAGCAAATTCAAGCGATCGGCATCACCGATTACAATGTTGTAGAACTGATTGCTAGAAATATACGCAAATTGCCAGAAGATACACAAAAAGTATTAAAATTTGCTGCTTGTATTGGCAACACTTTTAACTTAGAAGTGTTGGCGATTGTCAATCAGGAATCATCCTTAGTCACGGCAGCGCAATTGTGGGCAGCACTTCAAGCTGGGTTGATTTTACCTTTGAGCAATGAATACAAAATTCCCCTCGTATTTAGTCAGGAAGAATCCGGCGGTTTTACCTTAACTGATGTGAAGGTTGACTACAAGTTTTTACATGACAGAGTGCAGCAAGCTGCCTATTCTTTGATTCCCGATGAGCAGAAAAAAGAGACCCACTTAAAAATTGGTCAACTGCTGCTGCAAAGTACAACGCCCGAAAACCGAAAAGAAAATATTTTCGCTTTAGTTAACCAACTCAATTATGGTACTGACTTACTTACCAGTGAATCCCAAAAATATGAACTAGCCCAATTGAATCTGATTGCAGGTCAGAAAGCGAAAGCTGCTACAGCCCACGATTCCGCCGTCAAATATTTGCAAGTAGGTTTATCTCTGCTAGCCGTAGATAGTTGGGACAATCGGTATGAATTGGCATTAATGCTGCATGAGGAAGCAGCAGAGTCAGCATATTTGAGTGGTGATTTTGACGGAATGCAGAGATTCGTTGAGATAGTACAAAACTGCGCCAAAACACTATTGGACATAGTAAAAGTGTACAAAGTCCAGATTCAAGCTTATATGGCGCAGAACAAGCTGCTGGAAGCATTGAATACGGGGCTGCAAGTCTTAAAGCAGTTGGAGGTAGAGTTTCCCGACTCGCCAAACCCATCTGATATTGGGCAGGCGCTGGGGGAAACTGCGGCAATTTTGAGTGGCACCCGAATTGAGGACTTAATCGAACTCCCTGAAATGACCGATCGTTATCAATTAGCAGCGATCGGGATTTTGTCAAGTATATTTTCTGCTTGCTATTCAGGGATGCCGGTACTGGTGCCTTTAACAGTATGCAAACAGGTCAATTTATCCGTTCAATATGGCAATGCTTCTGTGTCTCCCTTTGCATATGCGGTATATAGTCTTCTTCTTTGCGGGGCGGTAGGAGATATTGAGGGGGGCTATGAGTTGGGCCAATTAGCTTTACGTCTAGTCTCAAAGTTAAATGCCAAAGAAATCGAAGTCAAGACTTGCCACTTAGTGTATGCTGCAGTTCAACATTGGAAAGAACACGTCCGAAATACCTTAGAACCTTTCCTGGCAGCTTTCTCTACTGGGCTGGAAACTGGAGATTTAGAATATGCTGGCTATGCCGTCATGGTGTGGAGTCATTACTCGTTTTTTGTTGGCAAGCAACTAATGCAGCTCGAACGAGAGATAGCAACTTATACAGATGCCCTTCATAAAATTAGCCAAGAAACAGCGCTTAATAATACAAAAATCTGTTGGCAAGCCGTCTTAAACATGATGGGAAGAAGCGAAAACCTCTGCGAGTTAAAGGGGGAAGCCTACGACGAAGAGAAAATGCTGCCGCTATATCAGCAAACCAACAACCAACTGGCAATTCATTACTTATACTTGCACAAACTTGCGCTTTGTTATGTGTTTGAGAATTACGCGGAAGCTTTAAAAAATATCCCTCAAGTAGAAAGTTCTTTCGGATCGTCTACAGGCCAGCTAACTGTTGTTATATTCTATTTATACGATTCTCTAGTACGGCTAGCTGTGTATCCTGAAACTTCGCAGTCCGACAAACAGGACATTCTTAACCGAGTACAAGCTAATCAAGATAAATTGCAAAAATGGGCGCATTATGCCCCAATGAATCATCTGCATAAATTCTATTTAGTAGAAGCCGAAAAACATCGTGTTTTAGGCGAAAAACTAGAAGCGGTCGAGATGTACGACAAAGCGATCGCTCTTGCTAAAGAAAACGAGTATATCAACGAAGAAGCACTAGCTGACGAACTCGCTGCTAAATTCTATTTTTC
>NZ_JAUBQU010000071.1:0-14440 GCF_036701435.1 Microcoleus sp. Pol12A5 | reverse complement strand
ATCGCTCTTGCTAAAGAAAACGAGTATATCAACGAAGAAGCACTAGCTGACGAACTCGCTGCTAAATTCTATTTTTCATGGGGTAAAGAAAAGATTGCCCGCACCTACATGACCGATGCTTATTATGCCTATATGCGCTGGGGATCTGTAGCTAAAGTTAAACATCTAGAAGAAAAATACCCGCAATTAATAGGGCGATCGCCTGCGGTCACTGAAACCCCTTTCGACCCTACAATGACAATCGATCCTTTGACCATTACAGGCGCTCAAACAGAGTTCCTAGACTTGGCAACTGTAATGAAAGCATCTGTTGCCATTTCTAGCGAAATTGTTCTACCTAACTTGCTCAACAAGTTAATGAAAATTTTGATAGAAAACGCAGGCGCTGAAACTGGATCGCTTATTCTCTCAAAACAGGGTCAACTTGTTATAGAAGCGGCGGGAACTAAAGATGAAATCCGAGTGCTGCAATCTTTACCAGTATCAACTTTTGGGCAAGTGCCTATCTCGGTACTTAATTACGTCACCCGAACTCAGAAAGATGTCGTTTTAAATGATGCCAGCAACGAGGAAATATTTAACGCCGACCTCTACATTACCCAACACAAACCAAAATCAATTTTGTGTGCGCCTATCCTATATCAAGGTAAGTTAACTGCCATCCTGTACCTAGAAAACAACGTGATTGCTGGAGCTTTCACGCCGAAGCGGGTAGAAGTGTTGCGGATGCTATCGGGCCAAGCTGCGATCGCCTTAGAAAATGCCAACCTCTATCACACATTAGAAGTAAAAGTAGAAGAACGAACCGAGGAATTAAAAGCAAAAAATACGAGCCTAGAAGTGGAAATTAAAGAGCGACAGCGAGCCGAGCAAGCGGCGGAAGCCGCAAACCGCGCCAAGAGCCAATTTCTTGCCAACATGAGCCATGAACTTCGCACACCGCTCAACGGCATTTTAGGTTATACCCAAATCCTCAAACGAGACACAGGTTTAACCAGTCAGCAAAATTCTGGTATTAACATCATTCATCAGTGTGGCGAACACCTTCTAACTCTGATCAATGACGTTCTAGACCTCTCCAAAATCGAAGCCGGAAAAATGGAACTCTATCTCACCGAGTTTCACCTGTCAGACTTTCTCCAAGGCATTACTGAAATCTGCCAGATTCGCGCCCAACAGAAGGGAATCTCTTTGATTTACGAACCGCTAACTCCACTTCCTACTTGCGTCCAAGCTGATGAAAAAAGATTGCGGCAAATTCTCATCAACTTACTCGGTAATGCCATAAAATTCACCGAAAAAGGAGGCGTTTGTTTTAAAGTAGACAGGCTGGAGACTCAGCAATCTTTGTCATCACCAATCGCCAATCCCCAATCCCTAACAGCGAAATTTATTTTCCAAGTAGAAGATACAGGCATTGGCATCGCGCCGGACGAACTCTCAAAAATATTTTTGCCCTTCGAGCAAGCCAGCGATTCCGTTAGCCAAATAGAGGGAACAGGATTAGGGCTGCCAATTAGTCGCCAATTAGTGGAGATGATGGGCGGCGAACTGAAAGTACAAAGCTCTTTAGGTAAAGGCAGTATTTTCTGGTTTGAGTTAGAGTTGCCTATTACCGAAAGCTGGGAAGGGTATCAAAAAGAACCTGAAAAAATTATCAGGGGTTTCTCAGGCGATCGGCAGAAAATTTTAGTCGTTGACGATCGCTGGGAAAATCGCTCGGTGCTAGTTAATCTTTTAGCTCCCATTGGGTTTGAATTAATGGAGGCAACTGACGGTCAAGACTGCGTGAATAAAGCGCTGTTATTTCAACCGGACTGTATTATAATTGACTTAGTAATGCCTGTGATGGACGGCTTTGAAGCGGTGAGGCGGATCAGAAAAATTCCTCTATTGAAGGATGTAATCGCGATCGGAACTTCTGCTAGCATTTTATCCGGCGATCCCCACAGCATTTTCCAGGCTGGTTGCAACGCTTTTCTCCTCAAACCTATTCGGGCAGAAAAGTTATTAGAATGCTTGGGCAACCATTTAGGTTTAGAATGGGTTTATGAGGAGCGAACAACTTTCAGTTCAGAAGGTATCTTCACCGATGCCTCTTCCCAAATCCAAGACCAACCACTGATTGCTCCCCCTTCGGAAGAAGTTGCAGTCCTGTTCGATTTAGCCATGAAAGGTGAACTCCTCAGTATTGAGAAGCGAGCCAGCAAGCTGAAGGCAATAGATATGCGTTATGCACCTTTTGTCAATCAGTTGCTTGAATTAACCAAAAACTTTGAAGAAGACAAATTAGTAGAATTTGTTCAACAGTTTAGATGAGGACTAAAAATGACTAGCGAATCTTTAGACAGAGGAACCATTTTAATTGTGGATGATACGCCCACTAATCTGGGTTCAGTATTGGATTTTTTGAGCGCATCTGGCTTCACTGTTTGGGTAGCTCGCAGCGGGTCTAGCGCTATCAAAAAAGTGCAATATTCTCAGCCCGATTTAATTTTGTTGGATGTTCTGATGCCAGAGATGGACGGGTTTAAAACCTGTCAACATCTAAAAGCAAATGACTTAACTAAAGATATCCCAGTCATTTTTATGACCGCGCTGGACGATACAGAAAGCAAAGTCAAAGGCTTTAATGTGGGGGGAGTTGATTATATCACTAAGCCCCTTCAACAGGAAGAAGTTTTAGCTCGGGCTATCACACACCTGAATCTGCGAAATCTAACTAAAAAGCTTCAGGCGCAAATTGTCGAGCGCGAGCGAGCGCAAGCCGACCTACAAATTTTGACACAAGAACTAGAGACGCGAGTAGAACAGCGCACCGCTGAACTTTCCAAAACGAACGAACGCCTCAAGCAGGAGGCTGCTGAACGCAAGCTTGCACAAGAAGCTTTGCAAGCATCGGAAGCGCGAGAGCGACACAAAGCCCTACAGCTCGAAAATTCCCTGCACGAACTCAAGCAGGTGCAAAGCCAGCTCATTCAAAGCGAAAAAATGTCGGGGCTAGGTCAACTCGTAGCTGGTGTAGCTCATGAAATCAATAATCCAATTAATTTTATTTATGGAAATCTTTCCTATGCTATGGAATATTCAAAAGCTTTGGTCACTATCATTGACCTGTACCAAAAGCACTATCCTAATCCGGCTCCAGATATACAAGCAGAAATCGCAGCAAGCGAGCTAGATTATCTCAAAGACGACTTGCCTAAAATGTTCAAATCGATGTACTTAGGAGCCGATCGCATCCGCGAAATCGTTTTATCTTTGCGCCTCTTCGCACGGCAAGAAGGATATGAAATGAGATCGGTCAACCTTCACGAAGGTATCGACAGCACGCTGATGATTTTACAGAGCCGATTAAAATTTAAGTCAGACCGCCCCTCGATTGAAGTGGTGCGGGACTATTGCCCAAACCTGCCCGAAGTGGAGTGTTATGGGGGAGAAATGAATCAGGTATTTATGAATGTACTTGCAAATGCGATCGATGCTATTGATGAGTGGAACAAGCAGAGATCGCTAGAAGAAATTAAAGCGAATCCTAGCGTGATTCGGATTAGCACAGAAATAACAAGCAGCAATTGCGTAGCTGTCCGAATTGTGGACAATGGGCCGGGGATATCGGAAGATGTTCGTCGCCATGTATTTAACCCGTTTTTTACGACAAAACCCCCCGGTAAGGGCACAGGGATTGGGTTATCGATTAGCTGGCAAATTGTAGTGGAAAAACACCGGGGAAGCTTGGGGTGTATTTCTGCACCAGGCAGAGGAACAGAGTTTACTATTGAGATTCCGATTCGGCAGGAGTCTCCTGTCTTGTCGCTGTCAGCTTGATGTTCTGCAAAAAAGTTAGTGAATTCATAGGGTTAATTTTTAAACTACTCCCCAATCTAGCAAGCTTAACAAAAGTTGTGTGGCCGCTGCTTGTCAAGTTTCCTCACCAACGATCGTCATCCCAGGGCTCACAAACTAAAAAACCCAGGGGTCGCCGGGACTGTGTGCGATCGCTGAAGGGGTAACAAGAGAGCTACGACGTAGAGCGCATAATGGTTCCCACCCTTATACCTCTCTGATAAAAGCGGCGTTTATGGGGGGATTTACTGGTTAATTCGGCAGTCCATTGGTGATATTGTTCCCAGTTTTTAACGCACTTTTCTCCATTTAAATCCACACAAAATGTACTGCATCTTCAGTAAATTCTCCCGGATTATTTGAGACAACAGACATATTTTTTTCCTGATGTCAGTTGATTTCATCTCCTGGCAGTGTTGACTTTAAATAAGCCAGAGACATCACCAAAATCCTTGAGTTCAATCGGTTTTCTCTTAATCCACTGCCTCCTAGATTATAGCCCCCACGTTTACAGTCTCGGAACATTGCTTCAATCCCAATTCTTTTTTTATACGCTTCAATGGCGACGATTAAACTTCCCTGATCAGTCAAGATATACCAAGGCTATTTTGTGTTTTGATTGCGGTAGTTTATTTTCCATTTAGCTGCCACGACAAAATCCTGAAAATGGCCGATTTTACGGATTTTATTCCCTTGATAATATAAGGCAACTCCCGGTTTAATTGGTAACTCATCTAATCGCTGCAAAATTTTATTTTATACTTCTATAAAAATCGCTTTTTTAAAGCTTAAACAACATCTGACATTCCTTGTCTGGAGCGAGGTGGCTAAATCTAGGGAACAAAACTCGCGGTCTCCTAGCACCACTATTTGATAATCTTTGAATATTGCTAAAACTGAAGAGAGTACACTTTCTTGTTCCTCCTAGTTACTATTTCCTATGTGCGGCAGTAATATCCAGGCTAAGGGAATGGCTTTTCTTGACCAAATCACACGGACCATTAGTAAATTGAGATTTTTTCCCTGGCTGCGGTCAATCGCTAGGTATAACTTATGTTTCGACTTTTTGGGTACCGATTTCTCTAGGCAATAACTGATGATAAGCCACAATAACCTACTAATCGTTAAGCTACGTAAATCCAAGAATCTTTGTAAATTTCTGCCTCTTCCTTCACAAGTTATCCAGATTGGAAAGACTCTTGCTATTGTTTCTAGTTTGACTTTTTTTTCGGTTTGAATCAAGTTGAGCCAGAAGCAGCAACATCAGGAAGTGGGCGCAGCCCAATTTTTTTTCTAGATGCTCGTGACTAAATTCCATTAGTATTTTTTTGATTTGTGGGTTTACTTGTCACTATAGTAGACCCATCTTGTTTGGGGAACCCAGCTCTCATCCCTTCTGTGTCAAGGTTTTAGCTTCCTTGTTAACCCCCAGAAATTGTCTGTTAAAAAGCAATCAAACAATAATTGGGGTCGGCGTCCCGCCCGCGGAGAATATGCAATTTAAATGCGCGACAGCTTAAATGAAATTTTAATAAAATTGAAAAAAGTCAAAAGTAAGAAAGCTTTCAGTAAAAACAAGTTTTTTTACTTTTGGCTTTTGACTTTTGACTTTTAGCACATCGAGTATTCCACTCAAACCTCAAAACTCTTAAGGCGCTGCTGCTGCCCTGCGGTTGGCAACAATCAGATTAGCCTGATACTCTGCGGCTTTTTGCTGAGCCTTTTGGTAGTTCGGGCTGGTTGACGGTACGGCTCTCATGAGCTTAACCGCTTGCTGCCACTCGCTTGCTACTGCGATCCACTCATTTTGAGACTGAGCCTTCTGGGCCGAAATTGCTGCCTTCTGAGCTGTGTTAACGGCTTCCCTCCAAGAGTCAGGCTTGGGCGCAGCGGCTTTTGGTGCAGGAGAAGCTGAAGCTGGGCTTGCTGGCGCAGCAGCAGTAGGAGCGGGTTTTGGTGCAGGGGAGGCTGCCTGTGGGGTGCCTGGAGATGCGGCTGGAGAGGATACAGCGGCTTTAGAAGGGGGAGATGAGGGTTGGGGGGAGGGGGAAGCAGCTTCGGGGGCGATGGGTTCTGGGTTAGAGTTGCCGAAGGGGAAAGTTTTAGTAAAGAAAAGCCCTGCGATCGCCGCCAGAGGTACTAAGATACCCACAGGTATTACCCATTTGGGAAATTGTTTTTTCGGAGGCGGGGCTTGATCTTCGTCTTCGTCTTCGTCTTCCTCGTCGTCATCTCGATCGAATTCTCCTTCTTGATAATAGTCTCCGCCTTCGGGTTCGACATCATCTAAACCTACAGAGTCGTCAGGCATTCCACTATCCAAGGGGTAAGGCATGGAACCTGCAGGCATCAGATCAATTTCATCTTCCCACGCAGGCGATCCGTCACCTGTTCGACGCCCGTAAACCTTTACAGTGTGAATTGATTCGAGTCCCAGCTTCGTCATGCCGGTGCGGATGAAATCGACCAATACCATTTGATCCGGTACTTTGTCTGCCTCCAGAATTATGTGGAGGCAGCCGTTGTCGCGCGTCACATCGGCGTTGATGCCTTTGGGTTTGAGTGTACGGTTGATGCTAGATGCGATCGCTTTTGGATCGCCTTGCTTGAGCAGTTCCCGCGGGTTCTGTTGTGTCATGGGTAGCGCTCTTTTTTTGGGGGGGGTGGAGAGCCGGCAAATAATATTAACCGATCGGGGTTCGGCGGACAATATTTATTTACCACATTAACTTCTACTTTGCCATTCTGAGAGTATTTCTAGTATCTATTGACCTTTTGACCCGTGATCCGGCATCAAGCACATAGCCTCTATCGAAATTTGTTGTAAAAATTTACAGTAAGGGGCCGATCCTGTGCGCTGTCGCGCATCAGCGAAACAAGCTAGAAAGTTCTATAACTTTGGTTTGCAGGGTTGAGATTTCTTCCCGGCCCCGCTTTAAAGAAGCTTCTAACTCTAGCAGCAAAGGCAAACTTTTTTGCAGTTTTTCTAAGCTGGCGTTCTTGACTTCTTGACGAAAATAGTATACTCGTTTCGGATTGCCGAGATCTAGCGCTTGAGCAATTTTATCATCGCGATCGCCCGCTTGGATCATTGCCTTTACCCACAGCCAAATCCGAAACTTACCAGTCAAGCCCGCCACAATCCTCAAACCAGGCTCGCTGCGGCCAGTTAAGCCTGCCAATAAATCTAAAGCGACGGACGTATTGCCCTCGCGAATCGCATCGGCTAGCTGGAAGGTATTCTGGGCGTGACAGTGCACCAGTGCGGCAACTTCCTCCGGATTCAGAGGTTGGCTGCGGTTGCCCGCAAACAGCAGCAATTTTTCGAGTTCGCTGTATAGCTGGCGGGTATCGCTACCAATGGATTGGGCCAAAAGTTCGATCGCTGTGGCGGTCAATTTTACGTTCATTTCGCTCGCGACTTGGCGCACCCGCTGGGCTAATTCTTTGTCATTCCAAGGCGGAATCGGTGAAAATTCCCGCACTTGGGCGGACTGGACAAGTAACTTGGTGGACTTGAGCCGGCTGTCGGGTTTTTTGAGGGATGTCAGCAGCAACACGGTGGTGTCGGGAATCACCGGCAGCGTCCGTTCAAATTGCGCTAACAGTTCTGGAGAGCACTGCTGCGTTACAGTCGTATTTGCCAGCCAGACAAAACGGCTGCCGGTACCGAAGGGGGGCGTTAAGGCTCGATCGAGGCCTTCGACCACAGCGTCGGCTCGATCGGCAATAATTTTGTCATAGTTAAAACTAGCCCAGTTGGGGTCGAGGACTGTTTGGCGCAAACTTGTCACAGCCTGCGCCATCGCAAAGTCGTCTTCCCCCCAAAACAGGTAAATTTGCATAAAAAACGCTCACTAGCCCAAAAAATCAGAGTTGCACGCGAGCCTTGTCCAACATATCCTGAATAGGGCTGTTGGAAGCCCGCACCATAATATAAAATTTGGTGTGGGAGTTTGTCACCGCGAGGAAATCAAGATTGGATGATACTTATCAAGCTTACGTAAATCGGGTGGCGCGAATGACGCTGCTGGACTCCTACAAGTCCCAGGTGGAACACATTCAGGAATCTCCAAAATTTAAGCCCGACGAAGCAGGCCGGAGAGATCCTGTACCTTTTCCAGGTTATTCAGTGATTACGCCGCCTGCGGGGGAAGATGCAGAAAATGCTGCATTTTATAGTAATTTGCAGTCGAGCCAACAACGGCTATTGCAGGAAATAGGGGAGGGTGCGCTCGTGGCACTGCCTCCTGATAGCTTCCATTTAACCGTAGCCGATTTAATTTGGAACAGCGCTTTTCGAGATGCCTCTGATAAAAATCCAGAATTTGAGGAGCAACTGCGCTCGCGCATGGCCGATCGTTTTGCAGCCTGCAAACCCTTGGCGGGCGGCGCTCCCATTCGCTGGATAGTGCTGGGGTTGATGGTGATGACTAGGGCTGTGGGTGTTTGTTTGGCACCGACGGACGAAAACTCTTACAAGCAAATTCTGGAGTTTCGCCGATCGATCTATCAAAATCCCGATTTAATGGCTTTGGGAATTGAACAGCAGTATCATTTTACGGCACACATTACTCTGGCTTATTTTGGGGACACCGGGCCGAACCTTGACCGCGATCGCTTGTGCGCTTTGCTGTCCGAGTTAAACGAGCAATGGCTGGACACGCCGCAAGAACTGTCCGTAAACCGAGTGGAACTACGGAAGTTTGAGGACATGGCCACCTACCTCCGGCAACCGGAATGGCCTGTTTTTGAGTTTTAACGAAGGAAGAAGGAAGAGGGAAGAAGGAAGAAGGAAGAGGAAAGAGGAAAGAGGGAAGAGGGAAGAGGGAAGAAGGAAGATTTTTTCCCATCTCCCACTCTCCCCATCTCCCACTCTCCCACTCTCTCGCCCCCTCTCCCCCTCTCGCTTGTGACAATAGTCAGGATATTGGCTATTAAATGCTTTAATTATTTTTGTTTGACAGTAAAGTCAAGGAAAAAATTTATGAAAAACCAGGAAAAATCAGTAATTCTGGTTTTTTACTTTTTGCTTAAAAAGTGACAGTACACGTTGTTGGTATCGGTTTAGATGGAGCTGCTGGGCTGAGCGAATCGGCGCGGCAGGTTGTAGAAATGGCCGCTCTGCTAATAGGGAGCGATCGCCATTTGAGCTATTTTCCCCAGCACGATGGAGAGCGCTGGGCGTTGGAAGATTTGACCGAAGCAATTCTGGAAATTCGGCGGTGGTGGGCGACTGAACCCGAATTAGAACCCTCAGCAGGGACGGTGGAACCCCGCGATCGACCGATCGTAATTTTAGTGGCCGGCGACCCGCTGTTCTACGGCTGGGGAAAGTTGTTAATTGCCCAATTGCCGCCAGAAAAATTAACTTTTCATCCCCATGTCACTTCGGTGCAGTTGGCTTTTAATCGCTTGAAAATCCCTTGGCAAGATGCTCATTGTGTAGGCTCTCAAGGACGCTATTTTGAGGAGCTGACGGCGAAGCTGAAGCTCGGTGTGGAGAAGATTGCGGTGCTGGCGGACGAAGCTCACACTCCGGCTGTACTGGCAAGTTTGGTGAAAGCTCTAGATTTGCCGACACGCTACGAGTTTTGGGTTTGCGAAAACTTGGGGGCGGCCCAGGAACGGGTAAGCCGCAAGTCTCTGGAAGCTTTGCTGAGAGAGTCTTTTGCACCGCTGAGCGTGGTTGTGATGCTGCGGGAGTCCCCGCCGAGGGCAGAACCTTTGGATCTGGAAAAGTTGCCTTTGTTGGGAATACCGGATGCAGCTTTTATCGGTTGTGGCGACAAGCCGCGTTTGACGGTTGAACGGGAAGTGCGGGTGTTGGTGCTGGGACAATTGGCTTTGCAACCGGGACAAGTTGTCTGGGATGTGGGTGCTGGTAACGGTTCTGTGTCCATCGAGATTGCTCGTTTATTCCCGCAGTCTGAGGTGTACGCGATCGAAAAAACGGTTTCTGGTACTTCTGCGATCGAGTTCAACTACGGCCGTTTTGGGCTGCAAAATGTGTTTTCGATTAACGGAACCGCCCCGGAAATTTTGCACCGCTTGCGTCCTCCGCACCGGATTTTTATTGGCGGTAGTGGCGGAGGGTTGACTAAAATTTTGGGCGTTTGCGCCCTGCGGCTGCTTCCTGGAGGCTCGATCGTGCTTGCGTTGGATGCTTTTGAGGATATTGCTACTGTTTTGAGCTGGATGGGCGATCGGGTGCGCCGGGAACCGCACTGGAGTTACCGAATCGTGCAAGTGCAGTTATCGCGTTCAGTAAATGCGGGCAATTTGACTCGTTTTGACTCGCTGAATCCGGTTTCGATTGTGACGATCGATCGACACTTGAATTAATGTCGGAATTTTTATCGCTGATTTAAGCTGATTAGCGCTGATTAACGCTGATTTGAGTCAAAAAGAGTAAGGTTGCGGTTGCTAGTAGCAATAAAATGCCGGCTGCACCTGCTAGCGGTTTTGCTGCTATTCCTGTAATCCATTCTGGTGCCCGGCCTGTCGGATTAATTGCGCCCTCTGTATCTACGGTAGTTATACCCCAAATCCAAGCTGCGTGAATGCCGATCGCCAATCCTAAACTGCCATTGTCTGCGATGCGGGCTAATGTTAAAACCATCCCCATCAGCCACAATCCGGGCAGTTGCGGTAGAGTTTCTTTGGCTGCCCAAATTAGATGGGCGATCGCAAAAATGAAACTGGCGATCGCTGCTGCGATTAGCGCTGAGTAATCTTGCTGGAGGATTGTTTGCAAGCAGCCGCGAAAGATTAACTCTTCTGTGGCGCTAATCCACAGTCCTAATAACAGAGTCAGCAGACTAGCAGGGTTAAAAATTAAATCCCAAAAATTAATTTTTTTTTCGCCTGTTTCGGTGGAAGTCTCGCTTTTTTTTAGATCGAGCCAGCCTGCTGTTAATTGCAGACCGAATAAAATTACTAAGCTGATTATTCCTAATCCTAACCCCCGCATTAATGACATCAAAACTGCCGGTTGCCAATCCCAACCCCAGTTGGCAAAAGATGTGTTTTCGATCGAACTTGTCGCCCATAAAATGAAGGGGACAATCGCATAGAGGGAAGCTAGTAAAGGTAGTTTTTTGTTTCCCAGTGGTTGGGGCGGATGCCATTTGAGGGCGATCGCCAGCACAATCGCTGCGGGAAGCCACACAACAATCCAAGTTGAAAAAAACAAGATTATTTTGACAATTGCTGGTATGGACGGCGACAGCAGTCGCAGGTTAGTAATACTATTCCACATTTAATGGGTTGCGATCGGTACGCCTCTAATCAGTTAAAAACTTGACATTACTGGACAAATGGCAACAAATGTAACCATCTAAATGGTGAATGGGCGTGGCAGGGTTTCCAACGAATACTCTGCAAGCATACCTTTTCGACAGTCACATCAAAAGCACTCGATTTCCTGACGGTAACTTTCGACACTTGGAGTTGGAGGGATGTAAGTGCCCCCACAGAGCCAGCATCGAGGCAGTGAGTGCTGAGAACCTAAATACAGAATATAATCGAGCATAATATATAAGTGAGGGTGTGATGACACTAGATTTTTACAGATTTTTTAAAGCATCCAATCCCAGCCGGACTCTTGATATCAGCCAACCTGAAGATAGACAGTATTACATAGATTTTTCAGCAGTGCGAGGGAGCAATCTGATCAAAGAACTGGGTCGTGCTATAATCTTCTCCCAAGATGAGCCAACTTGTCAGTTATTCACCGGACATATCGGTTGCGGGAAATCCACTGAATTATCGCGACTAAAAGCAGAGTTAGAACAAAAAAGTTTCCACGTAGTTTATTTTGAGTCTTCTCAAGACTTCGATATGGCAGATGTGGATATCAGCGATATCTTACTGGCGATCGCCCGTCAAGTCAGCCAGAGTTTGGAGGCAGCTAAAATCCAACTCCAACCAACCCGTTTCCAGAATTTACTCCAAGGAGCTGCCAACCTTTTAAACTCAGAAATCACCGGAATCAAAGCTAAAGTTCCTGTCGTGGGCGATATCGGGATAAATGCAGAACCAGGAAAGTTTTCCCTAGCAGTAGGAATAGGAGAAATCACCACCAAAGCAAAGGATAGTAAAGATATTCGCTCTCTGTTAAGACAACACTTGGAGCCGCGAGTCAATAATATCTTAGAAGCCATTAATCAGGAACTAATTGAACCAGCCCAAAAGCAGCTAAAGCAGCAAGGCAAAGCCGGAATGGTCGTGATTGTTGACAATCTAGACCGGATTGATAGCAAGCCAAGGTCATCAGGAAGAACTCAACCTGAGTACCTTTTTGTAGACCGAGGAGAACAACTGAACAAACTCAAGTGCCACGTTGTCTACACCGTCCCCTTAGTTCTAGCTTTCTCCAATGACAAAGAAAATTTGACTAATCGCTTTGGCTCAGATCCTCAACTGTTGCCGATGGTGCGAGTGCATGAACGAGACGGCAGTCAATGCTCTGAAGGCATTGCTTTGCTCCGAAAAATGATTCTAGCAAGAGCTTTCCCTAATGTAGATTCAGAGCAACGCATCAACTTAATCTCAGAAGTGTTTGAGGCGCCAGAAACGTTAGATTACCTCTGTCAAGTCAGCGGCGGTCATGTGCGGAACTTGTTAGTGCTGCTTACTAGCTGTATGAAAAAAGACGACCCGCCTTTTTCGCGCGATTTGGTAGAGCGAGTCATTAGCCAGCGGCGCAGCGAACTGAGTAAAGCAATCACGCCCCACGAATGGGAACTGCTACGGCTGGTAGCGCAACAAAAAACTGTCAGAGGTGAGGAAGAATATCAAACTTTACTGCGGAGTTTGTTTGTCTTTGAGTATCGCGATGCAGATGAAAGTTGGTTTGATATCAACCCTATTTTAGCAGAGGCAAAGGAGTTGCAATTATGAATGATTCGTCACCCGAGTTAATACAGATTAATCAAGAGTCTTTGAAAACCCTGATCCGAGGAATTACTTGCTTTCAAGAAGAGTTTTCCTTAATTTTAGCCGTTTGCAACTACAGAACATTGCGGGAACAAGTTGTGCAGCAGTTGCGGGAACAATGTCCGGTTCAGATGCGGGAATTGGTGCTAGAAAAGTCCGTTCAAACTCTCTACACCAGGATTACAGAAGAACTCGGTACAGAACAACCTAATGCACTAATGATAGTTGGTCTGGAGTCAGCGCGCGAACTCGACCCGGTTTTGACGGCGACCAATCAGATTCGAGAGGAGTTTCGCAACTTTAACTTTCCTGTAGTGCTGTGGGTGACAGATGCGATCCTGTGCAAGCTGATTCGGTTGATTCCAGATTTCCACAGTTGGGCAACGACGGTGGAGTTTCTAATGACCGTGGACGAGTTGATTCAATTCATTCGGCAAACTGTTGATGAGGTGTTTGCTAAGGTTTTAAATTCTCGCGAGAACGTATTTTTAGATAATGCTGCACTAGATCTTGAAAATGGTTCTCCGCGTTGTGCTGAGCTCAAGTCAGCTCGTGAAGAATTGCAAGGTCGAGAGGTAATGTTAGATCCAGAGCTGGAGGCTGGTTTGGAATTTATCCTGGGTCGAGTCGCTGATAATTCCCATGTTGCATCTCGCGAGCATTACGAACAGAGTTTGGCTTTGTGGCAGCAAACAGGCGATCGAGAACGTTGCGGAATTTTACTATTTTATATTGGATTGTGGTGGCGTAATTATGCAGCACGACATCGCGTGGAGTATCAGCAAGCTGCCGATCGCGCCAGAGAGTATTTTCAGCAGTCAATAGAGGCTTTTGAACAAGCCAACCGCCCCGACTTAGCGGCTAAATTTATTAATTTCTTGGCAGAGGTGCTGCATCGTCTGAAGCATTGGCGTGAACTAGAACTCGTGGCGCAAAAAGCCTTAGTTCTCCATCAAACCCATTACGACCAATTCAGACAAGCTCGAATTCATGGCTTTCTCGCTGAAGTGGCATTGTCGAAATCATTGTGGATTGAGGCAAAACAAGCGGCCCGGCAGGCTCTGATTCTACTAAGTGATGCTACAGAGACTATATCCAATCCATCACCGGAACAAAGTGTTTTCTTGGATTTAGAACGTTCTTTTCATCAAGGTTGGTATTTATTTTCGTTGGCGAAAGCACAACAGCAACTCGGTCAGGTATCAGAGGCGATCGCCACTTTAGAAACTGCCAGAAATCAAACCAAATCTCAATACGATCCAGAGCTTTACATCCAGATTTTGACACATTTGCGAGAATACTATTTCCAACAAGGACAATACCTCAATGCCTTTGATATTAAGCAAGAGCGACAAGCGATCGAAAGTCAGTTTGGTTTTCGAGCTTTCATCGGTGCAGGGAGGTTGCAGCCAAGACAACAGATTGCCAACCCAGCGTTACCCTCTGCTGAATCGCAAGACGAAGTTGCCCAGGAAATCGCCTCTTCAGGACGGTTGCACAGTGTCGAACGGTTGCTGGAACGGATCGAGCGAGATGACTGCAAACTGACGATCATCCACGGGGAATCAGGGGTTGGCAAAAGTTCAATTGAACAGGCTGGACTAATCCCTGCTTTAAAACAAAAGCCGATAAATGCCCGCAGTGTTCTGCCAGT
>NZ_JAUBQU010000070.1:0-35212 GCF_036701435.1 Microcoleus sp. Pol12A5 | reverse complement strand
GCTCCCAATTATGTGAAGCGGCAAGCCGACGATGACCTTTATAACGGATTAAAAGCCGGGGAATTTTGCTATGTTTTGAATTCCCGGCAAATGGGCAAATCTAGCTTGCAGGTGCGGACAATTCAGCGGCTGAGAAATGAAGGAATTGCTTGTGCTGCGATCGACATTTCGGAAATTGGCAACCGCGGCGTCACTCCCGAACAGTGGTATGCTGGTTTGCTACGCATCCTCGAAAATAACTTTAACCTGTCGGATATTGTCAACGTGCGGACTTGGTGGCGCGATCGCAATTTTTTAACCCCGGTTCAAAGATTGAGCGAATTCATCGAAACCGTACTGTTACCCAACATTTCCAGCAATATTGTCATTTTTATTGACGAAATCGACAGCATTCTCGCCCTAGATTTTCCCGCCGACGATTTTTTAGCCTTAATTCGATCGTGCTACAACAAGCGCGCCAACAATTCAGAGTTCGATCGCCTAACTTGGGCCCTTTTAGGCGTAGCATCGCCGACGGATTTGTGCCGCGAGCAAAATGCCAGCAGCAACACCCCTTTTAATATTGGCAAGGCGATCGAATTAACTGGTTTTGACGAAACAGAAGCTCAACCGCTAGCAGCGGGGTTGGCAGAGCTGACAGACAGCCCTCATGAAGTTTTGAGAGAGGTTTTGTATTGGACGGGCGGGCAGCCTTTTTTGACTCAAAAGCTGTGCAAACTCCTGCTGGAAAATCCACAATTAATCCCGAATTTACCCCCCCCAGCCCCCCCTTGCCAAGGGGGGGAGAAAGATAAAAGTAGCACTTCTAAAGAGTGGGTGGAGAAGGTAGTGCGCTTGAAAATCGTGGAGAATTGGGAAACTCAAGATGTGCCCGAACATTTGTCCACAATTCGCGATCGGCTTTTCAAAGAAAACCAGCGCATTGTCAGGAGACTGGGATTGTATCAGCAAATTTTAGAACAAACTGAAAATGTCCCGGATGGTAGTGCCGAACAAATGGAGTTGCGATTAAGCGGATTAATCGTTAAGCACGGGGAAAAATTAACAATTTCTAATCCTATTTATGAAGCTGTTTTTAACAAAAAATTAATTAAAGACAAATTAGAAAAACTCTCGCCTTACTCGGAAGCGATCAAACTCTGGCTAAATTCTAGCTGTGAAGATGATTCCCAACTGTTGCGAGGGGATGATTTGCAGTCAGCATTAGTTTGGGCGGCAGGAAAAAGTTTGAGAAACGAAGATTTTCAGTTTTTGACTGCCAGCCAGAAAGTTATTTTGAGCGACCAAAATCAACTGCTGCATTCAGCTACACTAGAAACCAAAAAAGCTGTGTACGATGCCGAAAAAGCTTGGAGTGAAGCTGACTCTGCCAAACAAAAAGCCAAAGAGTGGATCGGCATCGGTTCTGCGGTACTGGCCGCATCGTTACTGGCGGCGATCGGCTTTTCAACTCTCGCTTACCAGCGGTTTAAACTAGCACAAGCCAGTATTGAAATCGAACAAAGTGGCAGCGATGCTTTATTGTTGGCGGTATCTCAAAAAACCGAAAGCACAGAAGCTTTATCAGAAGCTTTACTGAGGGCGATCGCCTCGGGTAAAAAGTTAAAAACTTTAGTTGAAAATCAACCGCGTCTAGAACAATATCCGGCTACTATACCGCTGCTAGCCTTACAAGTAATCCTCGATAAGATTAGCGAAAAAGAAGAGCAAATAAAAACCTCATCACTTCCACCACAAATAAAGATGAAGTGGCAAGCTCATATCGGTGCAGTTACCAGCGTCAATTTTAGCCCCACTCACCAAGTTTTAGTAAGCGCCGGAATAGACGATAGCGTTCGGATTTGGAACTTTTCCGGGCAAAAAATTGTTGAATGGAAAGCTGGGCAGCAGTCAGTTAATATGGTAAACTTTAGCCCTAACGGTAAATTTTTAGCAACCGCAGGAAGGGACAGCACAGTTAAAATATGGAATTTATCAGGAAAAAATATTTCTACATTCAAAGGGATTCAAGGCTCAGTTACTAGCATCAGTTTTAGTCCCGACGGACTGTTGTTGGCTGCTGCTGGAATAGACAGCAATGCTGCAATTTGGAAATTGTCAAAACAGCCAAAATCCATATCGTCTAGCGTCGTGAAACTCCCCGGTCACAACGGCTTAGTGAGAAGCGTAAATTTTAGCCCAAACGGAGATTTTATAACGACTTTAGATGGCAACTCTACAGTGCGAATTTGGAATTTGTCGGGAAAACTGAAAAAAACACTTCCCTTTCAGGCAATTGGGCTCAGTTTCACTGCGGCTCCACACCAGTATCGCTTTGCTACAGTAACATTGAATGGCAAAGTAGGGCTGTGGAATTTGTCAGAAAAAGAATTAGTTAAGGAATTTCAAACATTGCATTTAGATGCGAAATCAATTAGTTTTAGTCCCGACGGAGAACGGTTGGCTACAGTGGGAATTGACAAGACTGTAAGGCTGTGGAATTTAGCGGGGCGGCAGGTTGCTCAATTTGAGTTTGAGGAGAATGTTGTTAGTGTCAGTTGGAGTCGAGACGGAAAGCAAATTGCTGTAGCTGGAAGCGACGGCACTGTCTGGCTGAGGCAGGTTGAAGGGTTAGAAGAATTGCTCAAGCAAAGCTGCAATTTTTTCACCACTCAACCGAAGTATTTTACAAGAGTTTCAACTCTCTGCAAGTAGGACACGGCAATGCCATGTCCCTAATGATGACTATCAATTTACTTTAACAGGCGAAACACTTACATTAGGATTTGTAACTCTTTTTAAGAGTTCTTGTCTGGCTTGTTCTGGATTTTGACCTTTGGGTACTTGATATAATAATCTACAGGAACCGTCTTGAGGATTAGCTGCACAAATAATTAGTTGACCGGTGGACGATGCACCTGCTGTGACAATATTATCCCAGCTTCCTTGCGGTTGCGAGTTGTTGAGAATTCCTGAGACTCTGGTACACCGAGTAATCGCATCTTCTCCTGATTCATTGAAATAGTTATCAGCTAGCCACAAAATAACGGGAATATTTTTGCCCTGTTGGACAGCAATTGTAGCTGGACGGCCGCCAGCAGCGCCGCAGAAGAATGAAGGCGTTTGGGCAAAGGCTGGACTGTTTGCTAAAATCGGAGCAGCAAGTGCAATAATTGACGCGCTAAAAACTGACTTTAAGAGCCGAAATTTCATGAGCAGTAATAAGCTTTTTCATTTAAGGTTACTAATAGTCTAAAAAGTTAAGCTGTTTGTTGCCGGGAAGATTAGGCATTTAGAGAAAAAAATAAAATTTATTCTGCAAATTTTTGCCATCGCACACACTGGCCTCATTTAAGCCAAAACTCAGGGAAAAATGCTTGCTGACAAACACCAAAGGCAGAAAATAGATGTAGCCCTAGGGGGCGCAGGCGCGAAGGTATAGGGTAAAGAAGTGGTTTTTCACCGTTTTTTGCTGAGCCTCGCTCTTTCTGAGGCCGTCCCACCTAAAGGGGAACCTGTGTTAACATCGAAAAAAATATTCTCTTTAATAATCAACAATGGGCAATGTTCTGGTGCTGAACGCCTCCTACGAACCCCTTAACATCACCAATTGGCGAAGGGCGGTAGTTTTGTTGCTGAAAGGAAAAGCAGAACAGGTAGAACACAACGGGAAATTTATTGCGCCAAACTTCCCGCTACCAACTGTGATCCGACTGCGGCATTACGTCCGAGTTCCCTATAAGGATATTCCGCTAACCCGCCGGAACATCTTGCACCGGGACGCACACTCTTGTCAATACTGCAGTTATGCGGGGGACGATTTAACCCTCGATCATGTAATTCCTCGATCGCGCGGAGGAGGGGACAGTTGGGAAAACCTTGTCACCGCCTGCGTGCGCTGCAATGTCAATAAAGGCAGCCGCACGCCGAAAGAAGCGGGAATGCCGCTGCGCTATCCGCCTCGGAAACCTCACAGCGGTCTTTATTTTGAAGTGACTAAACACGTTAAGAGCGGTATGCACAAAGAATGGCAAAAATATGTAATAGGCCTTTAAAACCCCTGTCAGCGCAAGCGCGGGGGTTTTTTGCGGAAGTTCTGAGTCCTGAGATTGCTTCGTTCCTGGGAACACACACTCTCTGCATAAATTAAAAAGTTAAACAGTTAAAGAGAGAATTTACGCTCTTAAATCAGGTTTCTCGTAAGAAGTATGGGCTTTGACAACAAGGCATCTACAAAGAAACCGGGTTTAAGAGCGAATGCCGTGCAAATCCTGAAAGAGTTAAATTGTTAATTTTTAACTATGAAAGACCATTCCCCTACCAATTCCGATGAAACATCTGGCAACCGCGAAGGTGAACTTGAGGCCAGCAGCGAGGTTGTACCCGCAGTGAGTGCGCCTGGAAAACGGCGCAGCAAAGCCGAAGTTGCTTCCCAAGAGAATCGCGGCCGTCTCCGCGAGGAATTGCACGATCGCAAAGTCGAGCAATTGCGCCAAATGTTCGATCGCCACAAAGGCACTCGCCAGTTAATATTGCTGCAAGATTTTCCCGACCCCGATGCACTTTCAAGCGCTTGGACTTACAAATTAATCGCCGAACAATACGATATCCAATGCGAGATGATCTACGCCGGCGCCCTCAGCCACCAAGAAAATATTGCCTTAGTTAAATTGACAGGGTTGCCCTTGCAGCGGTGGACGCTGGAAACAGTAAAAACCAAGGATTTGTCGGTGTTTCAGGGTTGCGCTTTCATCGACAACCAAGGGACGACTTGTAGCTTAACCGAGTTTATTTTAGCGGCGGGAGTTCCGATCGCCGCCGTCATCGACCATCACAATTTGCAGGGGGAAATGAACGCAGAATTTACCGATTTGCGCCCTCAAATCCGCGCTACAGCCACGATTTTTGCCGAGTATTTACAGTCTGGACTGTTAGCTCTCGACAGCAGCGTCAGCCTGCACATCAAGTGCGCTACAGCTTTGATGCACGGTTTGCGATCGGATACGAACGCCCTCAGACAAGCTCAGGAGGAGGACTTTTTAGCTGCGGCTTATTTGAGCAGGTTTTACGACCCGCAGTTGCTGAATGCGGTGTTGCAGTCGTCTCGTTCTAAGTGGGTGATGGACGCGATCGAGCGATCGCTCAAACACCGCACAGTCCAGAACAATTTTTCGATCGCCGGCATCGGCTATCTCCGCTATGACGATCGGGATTCTATTCCCCAAGCGGCAGACTTTTTAGTAACAGAAGAGAACGTACACACAGCCGTTGTCTACGCAATTGTTCACGACAAAGACGAAGAAATTGAAGTAGTAATTGGCTCGCTGCGAACTAATAAACTTACTCTCGACCCCGACGAATTCATTAAAGAAGCCTTCGGTCAAGATGCTCAAGGACGCTTTTTTGGGGGTGGCCGAAGTCAAGCTGGAGGTTTTGAAATTCCGGTGGGATTTCTTTCTGGCGGGAATGAGAACAGCGATTATGCAAGGCTAAAATGGGAAGTATTTGACGATCAGATCAAGCAAAAGTTGCTGCATTTAATTAGCCCTAAAGACAATCCTGTTTACGACCATTAACTCGGTAGTTTTTAGGTGCGGCCTTGATTCCAGCAAGAGTCTCGGTTCTGCCTCCGGTTACTACGAGCTTTTGCTGTGTTTTTTTCTCATTTCGTCGGGCAAAATCTCAATTTGACAATCAGCCCTAGACGCATTCTAACTCTCATCAACCGGGTTTTTTAAGTCTTATTGAGTGTTTGAGCGAAGTAAGGGAGTTAAAAAACCCGGTTGGTCCGTCTAGGACTAACAATAATAAATTTTATCCCTATTTTCCAAAAATACACACCCAAGAAACCGTTTTTTTTTACGATGGTCAAGGGAGGCAACTAAGTATTTTGGTAAAAAACCAGGTTGCGCGGGAAAAAATTAGTTTTATTTAGTTTACTAAAGTCCACAATATAATTATTGTAATTTAATAATTATCGAGGCTTATTTTTGTGATAGTTAAATTTAAAAAAAAAACATTTTTTTAGAGTTGATGTAGGAAAGTTTAGGCAAATATTTTTTTATAAAAAAGTGCCGCACGATCAAAAAAGTATAGAGGGATAATGATAAAATATTTTTTGGTCTAAGTTACCTAGTTAAAAAGGAATTGTAGCATTTCATAAAAGTCTTTATTTCAACATAAAATGTGGGTTTCTTTTCTTAAGTAAGCAACCTGTTGCTACGAGTTAAAAGAAATTATTATATTTTTTTGTGGCAGGCTAGAATAGTAAAAAATTGGTTAACAAAAAAGGAACGCGGAGATGTCTACAAACCAGACTTTCTCTTGGTCGTTAGAGAAAATTCTAGAAAAAGTTTCAGAAATTGCACTTCAAATCAACGAGTTCGGGGAGCTGGAGACAATTTTGCAATGTGCGCTAGAGGAAACCAGGGTGCTGCTGCAAACCGATCGCGTGATTATTTATCGCTTCTTACCAAAAGGAAATGGCGTAGTATTTGCTGAATCGGTTGATGCTCAGTGGCCGCGAATCCTAGGAAAACAAATTTACGATCCTTGCTGTGAATCCACCTGGGTAGAGCGTTACAGCCAGGGACAAACGAGCAGCATTTCTGATATTCACAGCGGTTCTCTTCAAGCTTGTGATGTCGAATTGCTCGATCGCCTCCAGGTTCAGGCAAATTTAGTTGCGCCAATCTTGCTAGATGGCAAACCGCAGCAATCTCCGAAGCTTTGGGGACTGTTGATTGCTCATCACTGCCGAAGTCCGCGTCAGTGGGAACCTATCGAGGTTCAGATCCTGCAGCAGGTTGGAATGCACATCGGGTTGACGATGCGGCACTTGGAATCTCACCCCCCGGTACTGGGGCCAAATCAACCGCCGGAACTCGAAACAGAACCAAATCAAACTGATCCCAGTACAGAAAGCGCGCCCAGAGTCAATCATCAAAATTGTCTACCACTAGAGTTTGCCTATTCCCTGAGCGGCGATATTGTCCAGCTCAAAGCTTTTGACTTGTTGCAAAACCCGATCTGGATATTTGATATTCAGCATTTGCAAATGCGGTGGGCAAACCAAGCATCCTTGTACCTGTGGAATGCTTCTAGCCGGCAAGAACTTGTGAGCCGCAACTTTAGCGATGTGTCAGAGTCTACTGGGATTCGCTTGCAGACATATCTGCAGCAGTTTCAGCAAGGCAAAACCTTGTCCGAGCAGTGGACGTTTTACCCGGGCGGTCAGCCTGTTTCTGTCCGCTGTCGGTGTTCTGGGATCGGGATTGAGGGCGGGCGTTTGGCAATGCTAGTCGAGGGTACAGTCGAAAGCGCCGATCGAATGGAGCCGGAAATCCTGCGAGCGATCGAGGCACTCCGACACACCACGCTCATGGTTTCGCTATATACCCTCGAAGGTGCGCCGCTGCTGCAAAACCCGGCGGCCTTGCGCTGTTACGGGGAGGCGCTGCACCCTGGCTCTGCGACAGATAATGCTTTTGTGAGCCGCTTTGTTGACTCTCAGGTAGGAGAGCGAGCAATGGCAGTTCTTAAGTCCGGTGAGGTATTTAGCATCGAGGCTCAAGTGATTACTCTGACGGGAATTCGCTGGCATAGGATGGACGTGTGGTGTACCGACGACCCGGTAACAGGCAACCCGATGTTGCTCGTGAACGAAAAGGACGTTACCGACCGCCACCAGACAGAAACAGCCCTCCAAAAGAGTGAAACCCGGTTGTCAGAAGCCCAGCGGGTTGCCCAGATCGGTAACTGGGAATGGGACGTAATTACGGGTAAAATTACCTGGTCTCCCGAACTCTTCGAGATTGTGGGACGACCCAGCGCCCTAGGCGAACCTACGTATGAAGAAAACCTGCGGCTTTACCATCCCGAAAGTGCCAAACAGCTACACCTGGTAGTTCAACGAGCGCTCACTCATGGGCAGCCTTATCTATTGCGCCTCAGAATTGTGCGCCCGAATGGTTCTATCCGCCATACTGAAGCCAGAGGACAAGCCGAACTCAATGCAGAGGGACAAGTCATTCGGTTGTTTGGTACATCCCAAGACATTACGGATCTCGTCAAGGCGGAAACAGAACTCAGAGAATTGAGTAGAGCTCTTGCTCATGCAGTTGAGGGCATCTCGCGGCTGGATATTTTCGGACGGTACATCAGCGTTAATCAAGCCTACGCGAATATAGCAGGTTATCAGCCTGAAGAAATGGTTGGTATGAATTGGCAGAAAACAGTTCATCCCCACGACTGCGACAGGATGATGGCCGCTTATCAAAAGATGCTAGCCGAGGGCCGAGTGGAGGTTGAGGCCCGGGGTATCCGGAAAGATGGCTCGATCTTTTACAAGCAGGTGGTGATGTTGGCGGCCTACGACTCGCAGGAGCGATCGATCGGGCATCACTGCTTTATGAAGGATATCACCGATCGCAAGCAAGCAGAAGCAGCATTACAACTAGAGTTCCAGCGTCTGAGTATAGTGATAGCTACCCAACAGGAAATCGCCATCCGCAATCCCAATCTTGATGCAGTCATGGCTGTGATTGCAGAGAGGACTCAAGATTTGACCCGCGCCGATGGAGCAGTGATTGAAATGGTTGAAGGGGATGAAATGGTGTATCGGGCAGCCAGCGGTATCGCCAGCGCCTATATTGGATTACGGATCAAAGTAGGGACAAGTTTATCGGGAAAATGTATTGCGACCGGTCAAATCATGCTTTGCGAGGATTCAGAAACCGATGCACGGGTGGATCGGGCTGCCTGTGAGCGCATTGGTCTGCGGTCAATGGTGGTTGTTCCCTTGTTCTATCAGGACGATCGGGTTGGCGTCTTAAAAGTGCTTTCAGCTAAACCATCTGCGTTTACAGAGTCAGATATCCAGACCTTACAACTGATGGCCGGGTTTCTGGCAAGCAGCTTGCATCTGGCTTCAGAGTTTGATGCCAAAAACATTCTCCTGAGTCAATTACAGGAAAGTGAGGAACGCTACCGTTCTGTGATTACTAGCATGACAGAAGGTGTCGTACTCCAGCTAGCAAACGGACAAATTACTGCGTGTAATGCTAGTGCCGAAAGAATTCTCGGGCTGACCCCGGAGCAAATGATGGGGCGCACATCCGTAGATTTAGACTGGCGAATCGTTCGGGAGGATGGCCAACCGTTCCCGGGCCAACAGCATCCGGCAATCCTCACCCTGCGAACGGGACAAGGGCGATCGAATGTGGTGATGGGCATTCACAAATCGGATAAAACGCTGACTTGGATTTCGATTAATTCTCAACCGCTGTTCCATCTCAATCAGTCTAAACCCTATGCAGTATTGACGACTTTTGCTGATATTACAGAACACAAGCGGGGCGAGGAGATGCTCAGACACCGGGCGGAACAAGAAAGATTGATTGCTACGACAGATGGGTTAACACAAGTAGCAAACCGCCGCTGTTTTGATGAGCGATTGCAGTCGGAATGGCATCGGCTGATGCAGGGAAAACAACAGCTTTCGTTGATTATGTTGGATGTAGATTATTTCAAGCGATATAACGATTGCTACGGACATCAAGCTGGGGATACTTGTTTGGTGCAAGTGGCGAAAGCTGGTGCCGCCGCGGTTAAACGTTCTACCGATTTGTTTGTGCGGTATGGGGGCGAAGAATTTGCTGCTATCCTGCCGAGTACGGATGCAGCAGGGGCGATCGCGGTTGCTGAGTCGATGCGTCAGGCAATCCGAGATTTGGGAATCCCTCACGAGCAATCTGAGGTAAGCTCGATCGTGACTGTGAGCATGGGAATTGCAACTGTGATTCCCACTGCGGAAATATCACCCGATGAACTCGTTGCCGTCGCCGATCGAGCATTATATGATGCGAAACGACAAGGGCGCGATCGCTACAAAAGCGCAAACCCGCTGACGGCGCCAGAGGTTAATCCAGTTGTAGAATAGGCAAAAGGTAGGTATATCCTAGATTTCTCCTAGAAAAACCGGACCCAATGCCTGGAAGTATTGATATATGGTTATTTACCTGATCCGGCACGGTATCGCAGCCGCACCAGAAGAATATGATACAGACTCAGAACGCCCGCTGACTAAAGAGGGCGATCGTAAAACCAGGAAAATTGCCCAGCGGCTGTACGAACTCGAAATTCAGTTTGACCTGATTCTCACCAGTCCCCTACTGCGGGCCCAGCAAACCGCCCAAATCCTGCAAACAGTCGGTTTGAGTTCCCAAATAGAAGAATCCGCCACTCTCGCACCTTCAGGAGACATCGGGAACTGGCTGGAGTGGTACAAACATTGGCAGGAAATAGGTAGCCGCAGCTTGGCCCTAGTGGGCCACCAACCAGACTTAAGCCACTGGGCCGAAACTTTGCTGTGGGCTCGATCGCAAGATGCCCTGATTCTCAAAAAAGCAGGTATCATCGGCTTAATCCTCCCGGAGACCGGCTCCCCAGTGGGCCGCAGCCAAATGTTTTGGCTAACTGCGCCCAAGTTTTTGCTGCACTAGAAACAGGGAACTGCCCCGACATTAACAGGACCCGCCAGCCCTCTTAAAACTGCATTCTGGGACGTGGAAAACGGGAAAAACCCGCGAAAATACGCAGGGGTGCGATCGGGCTATCTGTTGAAAAACCCGGTTTCTGAACCCCGATTAAATGATTATTTGTCAAGACTGTGACACTATCTTGGTTTCTGGTAATGTACTTTTAGTAGTATTGAACTCACACAAAACGGTATCGCAATGGTCGTCGGCGAATTCAAACCAGGTTTAGAAGGTGTTCCCGCCACCTTGTCCAGCATTAGCTACGTCGATGGACAAAAAGGGTTGCTGGAATATCGCGGGATTAGCATCGAGGAACTGGCACTGAAAAGTTCCTTTCTCGAAACTTCATATTTATTAATCTGGGGGGTACTTCCGACAAAGGAAGAACTCGAAGCTTTCGAGCATGAAATTCGCTATCACCGCCGGATCAAATATCGCATCCGGGACATGATGAAATGCTTTCCTGAAAGAGGACATCCCATGGACGCCCTGCAAGCTTCAGCGGCCGCTCTGGGCTTATTCTACTCCCGCAGAGCTCTCCCCAACCAGGGATACATTCGAGAAGCTGTCGTGCGGCTGCTAGCGAAAATTCCGACTATGGTGGCGGCGTTCCAGCAAATGCGGCGGGGTGATGACCCAGTACGGCCGAGGGATGACTTGAACTACTCGGCTAACTTTCTGTATATGCTCAACGAGCGAGAACCAGATCCACTGTTGGCTAATATTTTTGACGTTTGCTTGACTCTCCACGCCGAACATACAATTAATGCCTCTACATTTTCGGCAATGGTAACAGCTTCGACGCTGACAGATCCTTACGGGGTGATTGCTTCGGCAGTTGGCACTTTGGCGGGGCCACTACACGGGGGAGCTAATGAAGAAGTGATTGATATGTTGCAGCAAATTGGTTCGGTAGAAAATGTGCGGCCTTTTGTCGAGAAGTGCGTTGAAAACAAGGAGAAAATCATGGGGTTCGGCCACCGCGTGTACAAGGTGAAAGATCCGAGAGCAACTATTCTCCAAGGGTTAGCAGAACAGTTGTTTGACAACTTCGGCCGCGATAATTATTACGACATTGCTGTCAAGTTAGAAGAAGTGGTTGAGGAAAAACTAGCTCACAAGGGAATTTATGCAAATGTAGATTTCTATTCGGGTTTGGTTTACCGCAAAATGGGAATTCCTACAGACTTGTTTACGCCCGTATTTGCGATCGCCCGCGTTGCCGGCTGGTTGGCCCACTGGAAGGAACAGCTAGAGGCAAACCGCATTTACCGCCCGACTCAAATATATACGGGGACTCACGGTGCTCCTTATATTGCGATCGAGGATAGGCTCCCTTCCTAAAGCAAAATTATCAACCCAGAGCTGAAAATGACGAGAAGAATTTTTTTGCTTTCGTGAAATGTTGAAGTAAAAATTGCTTTCGCGTTGCGAGTCAGGAAGCAATTTCTGTCTGCCAAAAGTTGCCGTGCTGGGTTGAACCCCTCTTGTATGTTGTGCTGTGTGTTGGCGACAATAGTAAGAAGTGACGATTTTCAGGAACTCCGGTCCTCAGACTTGCGGGTCTGAGGTTTTTTATTGGAATATCAGGCGCTGCAGCGGATATAGGGGCGAATTGACCAAATCGGTAAAAAAGCCAGTTCGAGGCAGTCAACCCGCCCCAGCCAGGCTCTGATTTACGAATAGCTTTCGATAGGTGCGATTGCACACATCGTTTATTACCCTCAGTATTATACAGCAATGAATTTTTCTATTTTTGACTCTATACATTCCAATTTTCACCCCCAGGTAAATGCGACAAATATTCGTCGATCGCATCCTCGAATTCACCTCGAGAATAAGTGTATGTCAGGGACAGTAGCCCTGTTGCGATCGCCATAATTTGCTCTCTGTCCACTCTGTGATTGAGTTGAGCGCGGCTTAACTTTCCTTCCAACACTTCCCTGCTAGCCTCACGAATTGCGGCTTCTAGTTCATCTTCTATAAAAGATTCCCACTCGGCCGAGTTGATATAGTAAGATGTTTTATTATCTTTGAGATTGAGCTGTTTAATACCTCGGACCGAATTAGCAATAGAAGCAGCCCAAGAATTTGTCAAACGCTGTTCAACTTGGTTTTTAATTAGGTGGATTAGCAGAATCAGTAAAAAAAAACAATATTCCGCAGAGTTGCTTGTTTGCTCATGCCCTCTAACTCATCGACAATTGCTAGAGCATCTTCATTCCTGCCTTCCAAAATACAATTTTTCAGGTCTATTAATTCCTGTACCATTGCTTTTGCCCTCAATATTTATAACGATTTCGTAAGGTGCGCGGTGCGCACCCTACGCGCTTTATTCTTCAGTCCGCAAAGGCGGACTTCGTTTGTACAAACGCGGTTTCAACCGCCGATTTCGCGCTACATCTAAACAGATTGAGTTACATGATGGCGACTGGTCAATTTATCCAATTGATTCACCAACAAACTCAGGAACAATCCCACATCGGTAACAACTCCAATAGACTCGATCGAACCCCGATCGCTCAATTTCGTCACCACCGCCGGATTAATGTCCACACAGACCATCTTCACACCCGCCGGCGTCATATTTCCCACACCAATTGAGTGCAGCATAGACGACAGCATTAACACCATATCCGCACCTCGTAACAGCTCAGTATATTCTTCTTGAGCCTTAACTAAATCCATTTGCGTGTCAGGAAGCGGGCCGTCATCCCGGATAGAACCTGCTAGGGAAAACGGGATATTATGCTTCACGCATTCGTACATGACACCGTTAGTAACCAGCCCGGCTTCCACAGCTTTTGCAATACTCCCGTAACGTCGCACACTGTTAATTATTTTCAAGTGATGGCGGTGTCCGCCGCGCACAGCCACACCGCGTTTCATGTCAACCCCTAAAGAGGTTCCCATGCTCGATTGTTCCATGTCGTGAACCGCGATCGCATTTCCGCCTAACAGCGCTTGTACGTAACCTTCGCGAATCAAATGCGCTAAATGTTCGCCACCACCAGTGTGGATAACAACAGGCCCCGCCGTAACTACCACTTTGCCACCTCGATCTCGAATTTGGCGCAATTCCCACGCTACTTGTTCCACCACCAATTCTACGCGGCGCTCGCTAGAAACGCTGCCAGACATAAAACTGAATTCTTGAGAATTGCGCTGTTCCCGCGATTCGGTTTTACGGATGGTGCGAATACCCACTACATCTACAACGACTTTTTCTCCTACTTTTAAATCTCGCAGTAATTTGCATTTAGCGACTGGACCATCGACAGTTTCAGTAATAGCAACTGCACCGTCCATGCGCTGATTTTGCACTTTCACCCACTGGTTATTTACCCGCACTTCTGTGGGATAAATCGTACTCACATAAAAGTCGTCCGGGCCGACGCCATCTTGCACTACCGGTTCTAAAATAGCGTCGCAAATCTCTTGCGGCGGGGGCACTGCACCCAAGTCAATTAGAAGTCCCATGATTTCTTCCATCACATCGTGGGAAGGAGCCGAAACTTTAACGTCTGCACTGGATGTGCTTTGCCGCTGCTCTCCTAAATTGAAATTGAGGACTTGGAAACTGCCGCCGTTTTCGATAATTAAATCTAAAGCGCGGCTGATTAAACCAGCATCGAGCAAGTGACCTTCCATGCGAATTGTGCGGCTTTCTACCATCACGTTTGCCGATCGCTCTTCTTGCACCGGTTCCGTTACCCGCAGCGTCAAACACTTACAGGCGCCCCCCGCTTTCAGAAATTCGGTCATCGGCGTTTCAATTACTTTAAAACCAGCATTAGTGATGCGCGTTTTCAAAGCTTCGCTAACTTTATTCATTACCACAACTTTGTCAATATTGACGGCATTGCAGGCAAAATTAGCGGCATCTGCTTCTTCAATGGCAATGCGTTTTTCCGGCGCCACTCGCATTTCAATTAAGCGGTTGGAGTACGAGTCAAATGCTGCTGGATAGTAGAGCAAATAGCCGCCTGTCAGGGGACAAAAACAGGTGTCTAGGTGATAGAAACGTTCGTCAACTAAACGCAGCGAGAGCACTTCTATGTTGAGCCATTTTGCTAGTAACGGGTGCGAGTCTAGTTCGGAACGGAAGCCGTATCCGGCCCACAACCAGCGTCCTTCGCGATCGAGCAAAGCATCACCAGCACCCTCAAACGGCAAGTCTTTCGGCAGTTCGTGCACGGTGAAACCTTTGCTTTCAAACCATGCTTTGAAATAGGGCTCTTCGCCTTGGCGTTCTTTGTGATAGAAACGGCTGAGGACGAAGGTATTGCCTAAAAGTAAGCCTGCGTTGGCGGTAAAAACCATATCGGGCCAGCCTTTTGCGGGCGGTACGAGGTCTACCACAGCGTTTTCTTTGAGGACGTGGTAGAGTTTTTCCCACTGTTCGACGGCGCGATCGCGCGATGATTTGTGTACGTTGCCCTCCATCCACGGATTAATCACGTAATCCACATCGTAGTGGTCAGGAGCACACATGAGGAAGCGAATTGAGTCAGTCATAATTCAGTTAAAATGTGGTAGACGCTACAGCAGACGTATGTTGACAGAGTTTGTATAATAGCAACTGTAATATTCACTACTAATTTTAGCATCGCAACGTCTGGGCCTCATAAGGCCAACTCTTAATTATATCACGCTTAGGATTAGATTAAACTAAATCACAAACCGTTCTTATGAAATACTCGTGAAATACTGGAGAAAATGTCTGGTTATTACACACACTATAAGAGGTTTTGATAGATCATTAATAGGATATCCGTTGAATTGTCCCAAATCTGACGATCGGGGCGGGTTTACGCTTTTCTCTGGCTGATATTATAGATTGTTGATGAACCCGCCCCAGAAGAGTTATAGTTAATTAAACGCACATGATATACCAGATTCTCTTAACTTTTTTTAACTTTCAACTTTTGCGAAATCGGAAGTTCGATCGCAAATTCTGTTCCGCGGCCAACTTCTGAATGACACTCCAAATTTCCGCCGTGGGTGTCTTTAACTATTTGGTAACTAATCGACAATCCCAAACCAGTGCCACTGCCGATCGGTTTGGTAGTAAAAAACGGGTCAAATATCCTTGACTGAACTTCGGGACGGATACCGGGCCCGGTGTCAGAAATCCGCACACACACTTGATTTTCTCGGCTGACTTCAGTAACAATGCGAATTTGGTTAACTTTGCAAGTACAGTTTGCTGATGACTCTTCCACAGCGTCGATCGCATTCAACAACAAATTCATAAATACCTGGTTTAATTGAGCCGGATAACACTCGATTTTTGGCAGTGTGCCGTAATTTTTAATGAGTTGAATTTCCCGAGGTTTTTGCTGTGACTGCAAGCGGTGCTGCAAAATCACCAAAGTGCTCTCTATCCCTTCATGAATGTCTATTACTTTGCGAGCTGTTTCATCAAGTCTCGAAAAGTTTCGCAAAGACAGCACTATCTGCTTAATTCGGTTAGCACCTTCTTGCATTGAAGCCATGATTTTAGGAAAATCTTCAGCGATAAAATCTACCTCGATTTCTGCTAATTCTTGAGCTATTTCAGGAACTGGTTCGGGATAGTGTTGCTGATAAAGACTGAGCAATTTTAGTAAATCGCAAGCGTACTGTTTGGCGGGAATAATATTGCCGTAGATGAAGTTGACAGGGTTATTAATTTCGTGGGCAACTCCCGCTACCATTTGCCCGATACTTGACATTTTTTCGGATTGAATTAGCTGGGATTGAGCATTTTTTAAGTATTCCAGAGTTTGTTCTAGCTGTTGCGCTTTTTCTCGTTCTCGCAGTTCGCTAAGCAGCAACTCTGCTTCGGCTTGTTTGCGATCGCTAATATCCATTACTGTTCCCAACAGTTTGATTACTTCCCCGGTTTCGTTAAAAACCGCTTCTCCTCTTCCTTCCACGTATAGGATTTGACCGCTAGGATGAAGAAATCGGAACTCTCTTTTGTAGGAAATGCCTTGCGAGATAGTGAGGGTGACAGTTTTTTGAAACACGTCTCTATCATCGGGATGACACATCTTTAAAAGTTTTGCAGATGTCGGTTCAGTTGCACTTGAGTCAAGACCAAAAATGCGGAATACTTCTTCTGACCAAGTAATTTTATGAGTGACTAAATCAAATTCCCAACTGCC
Source organism: Microcoleus sp. Pol12A5 (assembly GCF_036701435.1). Classification (NCBI taxonomy): domain Bacteria; kingdom Bacillati; phylum Cyanobacteriota; class Cyanophyceae; order Oscillatoriales; family Microcoleaceae; genus Microcoleus; species Microcoleus sp. Pol12A5. Next base: position 18,543 of record NZ_JAUBQU010000070.1, on the reverse strand, counting down.
GATATGGGCAATTTTCTGGGCGGCTGCTAGACTAGCTTCGCTCTGTTGAAGTTTAAGTCGCTGTTGTTTATCTTGTTCGAGAAGATTGGCTTGAGCAATCGCAATTCCCATTTGTGCTGCCACAGCTTTCAATAATCTGATCTCATCTTGTGTCCAGTTACGCGGGCGATCGTACTGGTGCAAGCATATCATTCCGTTGGCTTTTCCCTGGTAGGAAGTGCGGATAGATATCATAGACTTTAAACCTATTTGACAGCACAAATCTCTGACATTTTCTAGCAGGGGATCGGAAAAAACATCGTCAGAAACTACAGCTTTATCTTGGGACAATAAAAGCTGAACGTGAGGATTTCCCTGTACCGGAATTTCTAAATTCAAAAGCGATGTTGATGTGGGTTTTCTGTACTCAGCGACATTAACGATTCGGGGAAACGGGTTTTCTTTGTAAGTGTGAATCAAGCAGTAATCGGCATTAAAAATTCTACCTATTTGGGCTGTGGCTGTTTGAAAAACTTGCTCGGGATTTAAGCTGTAGCGGATTTCGAGAGTAATTGTTTCTAGCAGAAATCTTTGCTTGATTTGCCGTTCCAAAGCAGCTAAAGCTGTTTTAAGTTCGAGTTCTGCTTGTTTGCGATCGCTAATTTCAGCAGCAGTTCCCAGAATTTTCCAAGGTTTGCCCTGCGGTGTTCTGACAAAAACGCTCTCCCGGCTGCAAAACCACCGATATTCACCATTTTTGTGCTGTATCCGGTATTCAAAATCAAAGCTTTCGCCATCTTTTGCTGTCTCAAGTTTTTTTCTCTGTTCTGAGAATGCAGGGATATCGTCAGGGTGTATTAACTTAGGAATAAATGTGGCTGCCATCTCCTGTATTTCTTCAAACGTGTAGCCAATATCGCTATAGATTTCGCGGTTGATGTAGAGGCTTCTCTCTTCTATCAAATCGTAAACGTATAATAAATTAGGATTGGTTTTAATTACTGTCGACAGCCAGTGCTGGCTTTCTCGTAGTTGTGCCTCGATCCGCTTGCGTTCTTCTATTTCAGCTTCTAGCAGCGCATTTTTTGCTACAAGTTCCTTAGAAAGCCGACTGAGCAGCAGTTGATTTTCGACGCGAGCCACGACTTCTTCTATTTCAAACGGTTTAGTAATGTAATCTACCGCCCCCAGCGAAAAAGCTTTGACTTTATCAAAAACTTCATTTAAAGAGCTGATAAAAATCACAGGGATATCTTTCGTTTTCGGAGAAGCTTTTAGCTGTTCGCAGACTTGATAGCCATCCATACCGGGCATCATGATGTCCAGCAAAATCAAATCCGGTGGACTCGATAGAGCAAAGTTGAGAGCTAATTTGCCATCTCGTGTCGGCCGCAGTTTATATCCCCGCTTAGACAAAAGCCGGGATACAAGTCGCAAGCTTTCTGGATTATCGTCCACCATTAAAATATTTTCGGGTAAAGCACTTTTTGGAAGTCTAATTGTTTCTCGTCTTGGATTTTTATCGTCATTTGTATTCACAGCAGACCCTCAAATTATTCAAACTTTTTATGTGGGAATACTTTTAAGTCATTAACCGTTTGTAGCTAACGCTCTTGGGTAAACCAGCACAACTCTTGGGTAGATCACACTCCTAAATTATTTGTAATTATATCAAAAATAAGAAGAGTTTGAAAATGTGTGGAAATCTAATTATCGCAGCCCATCAATAAAACAGCAGAGATTTACCAAATCACATGCTCAGCAAGCAAGTTTGATTAAAGGTAAAATTTTTACAATGTATAGAAATAGATTTGGCTGGCATTTATCTGGTGGATCGCTATTGTGTGTTCTAAGTAAATATCCTTAGTCGAAATGACAATTAAAAACCTCCACGATCGGTGGTATCAACTTAAGACTAAAATCCTTTGCTTCTCTGGTTTTTATCCAAGTCTTGAGTCCGGTAAATTCCCTTTCTTAAGCAAGGCTAGGACAATTTAGACATAATTGTCAAACAGTATACCGTTACTATATTTGAGCTTAAGTTGACACCAATGTAACCTGAAACACTCCTACAATCTCTTATATTTTATTTACACCCTCCGGCGGCTGATTTATGGTATCTTTGTCTCAGCCTGCAATTCCCCACAAGCGGCGTACACGGCTTTCACGTTATACCAATTCAGAAAAATTCGAGCTATTTCTAAAGCTAACTGCGGCTTACCTTGGTCAATCAACCACTGCAAAAAAGGAGTCATTGTCCGCTCGTTCAGCATCCCACCTAACGATAAAAATCCCCACAGTATTTGGTGCAAAACAGTCATTTGAATCATCATCCGCACTTCCCAATTAGGGTGCTTTTGATAAAACAAAACTCCCATTCTCCCGCGCTGAATTTCTCGGTCAATCATGCCCGGAATTTGCTCTAAACTAAAAGGTGGGTGCCAGTGATAGCCGACAGCATCCGGACATTTAATCAATTTTAAACCTAATTTTTTCAACCTCACACCCAACTCTAAATCTTCCCATCCGTACAGTTGAAAGCGAGTGTCAAACAGTCCAGCAGCCAGCAGCCAGTGCCGGGCGATCGCGACATTTCCCGTAGCAAAATAAGCAGCCGAAAAATCGGTTATTTTGTATGGTTCCGAAGTAGGATTATCGAAATTACAAGTATTAATCACGCTGCCGTAAGTAAAAACCGCATCAGTATCTTTGTAACCCTGTAGCAAAGCATCTGCATGGGCTTGCAAAAAATGCTCTGTTACCACCAAATCGCTGTCAATAAAAATAATCGTATCGCCCTTAGCATCTTCAACGCCTAAATTGCGCGCAGCGGCGGGGCCTTGGTGACATTGGGCGATCGATCGCACATGAGGCAACAAGTCGGCATCTGCAGCCAACCACTCCAGCGTCCCGTCCGTCGAGCCGTCGTCCACCACAATTATTTCATACTCTCTCACAATCTCACCGAACTGCTGATTTTCCAAAGCCTGTAGACATTTTGCCAAAATCGGTTTACGATTATACGTCGGAATCACAACACTAAAAAACACGGTTTTTCCCCATCTCCACAGTTACCGTATCCCACGGTAGCAGATTTTTCGCAGCAACTCCCCCGCGAAATAGCCAAGTTTGGCAAAAAAAGAATATATAAATCTGTGCTATTTCTGACAAGAATCGATCTCAATTAGGTGCATAATGAAAAGTCGGTTAAACCTCACATTAGGCACCATTCTCAAGAACAGGCAAGATGCCTGTTCCACAAAAATGATATTTTTTGTGGGGTGGGCATCTTGTCCGCCCTGAAAAGCTTAGTGACAAGGGTGCAAGATGTCAGTTAAATTCAGGATGTAAATAGCAATGAGTCGCGCTAAAAAAGTTGTGCTAGCATATTCGGGCGGAGTCGATACCTCCGTCTGCATTCCTTACCTCAAAAACGAGTGGGGTGTGGAAGAAGTAATTACTCTGGCCGCGGATTTGGGACAGGGAGACGAATTAGAACCGATCCGCAAAAAAGCTTTAGCATCCGGTGCTTCGGAATCTTTAGTTATTGATGCTACCGAAGAATTTGTCAAAGACTATGCGTTTCCAGCCATTCAAGCTAACGCACTTTACGAAAACCGTTATCCCCTTTCGACTGCCCTGGCTCGCCCGCTGATTGCTAAATTGTTAGTAGAAGCTGCGGAAAAATACGGTGCAGATGCGATCGCCCACGGTTGCACAGGTAAAGGAAACGATCAGGTGCGGTTCGATGTGTCGATCGGCGCGCTCAACCCCAAGATTAAGATTTTAGCACCTGCACGGGAGTGGAAAATGAGCCGCGAGGAAACGATCGCATACGGCGAGAAATGCGGCATTCCGTCCCCGGTGAAAAAGTCTTCTCCTTACAGTATTGATCGCAACTTATTGGGAATGGCAATTGAAGCCGGAATCCTAGAAGATCCTTGGGCGGAACCGCCGGAAGAGGTGTATTTGATGACAAAGGCGATCGAAGAAACTCCCGACACACCCGAATACATAGAAATCGGTTTCGATTGCGGAAATCCTGTCACTTTAAACGGCAAAGATTTATCACCAGTCGCCTTAATTTCCCAACTCAACGAAATAGTTGGAAACCACGGAGTCGGCCGGATTGACATGATTGAAAACCGCTTAGTCGGGATAAAATCGCGGGAAATTTACGAAACACCAGCGATTTTAGTTTTGATGCACGCGCACCGAGACTTAGAAAGCTTGACGCTGACAGCAGATGTAACGCGGTACAAGCGAGGCATCGAAGAAACCTACAGCCAAATGATTTATAACGGTCTTTGGTACAATCCTTTGAAAACCGCTTTAGACGCATTTATTCAGGACACGCAAAAGCGAGTAACTGGAACCGTTCGGCTAAAACTATTCAAAGGAAATGCGACGATTGTCGGCCGCAAATCTGACAATTCGCTGTACAGTTTCGACTTAGCAACCTACGGCGCAGAGGACGAATTCGATCACAAAGCTGCAGAAGGATTTGTCTATGTTTGGGGACTACCAACCCGCATTTGGTCGGAGAAAAATAGAGGTTACAAATAGGAGCGAATTAGGGTTGAAAACCTGATGTTAAGCCGCCCAATCGAATTCGGATTAACAATTCGATGTTAACCCGCCGAATCGAATTGGCGGCTACACAAACCAAGTCCGCCTTCGCGGAATTAAGAGTAGGGTGTGCACGGCGCACCTTATTTGCCGCAATCGCCCAACCTCTGCCAATTGCCTAAGTTAGGAGTTAGTAAGATACAGTAATAATTGGTAATTGGTTGTTATCCTAATAATTTGTTAAATTGTCTTCACACAAATTTAGCTTTGAGGTAAGGGTTTAAACCCCTGCCGAATGGCGGCAGGGCTGCGCTAGAATTGCTGGGTCAACGTAAAACAGCCGATCGCTAAGATTTCTGTTTTTCCACACTTCCCAAATCCAACTTAGCCCGCAACTCTTCCTTAATCCGATTTAAAATAGAATCCTCATCCAAAGAAGACAGAATCTTGCTCACGACAGCCTTTGGCCCATCATCTCCCCAAGAAGCACCATTAGCCAAATAAGCCTTAGTAACTTGACCGATACCGTAGGAAGAAACCCCCGCGATCGCAGCTTGCGTCACCGCCACGGACAAATAAGGCCCTAAAGCCAAACCCCCCGTCGCCGGCGTCGCCAAACCCAACAATCCTTTCAACGAGCTCAAACCAAAATTAGCCAACAATTCGCCCGCAGTAATCCCCCCCATACTAATCGCAATCTTTTGCAGCAATTCCACCGCGCCCGCTTCCGTCATCGCAATGCCGTAAACTTTAGATAAAGTTAAGATCATCACCACATCAATTACCGCACCGCTAAGAATATCAACTACAGTAATTGGATTAAGTGCGATCGCCACCGATTTCGTCATTACCGCGTTCCAGATAATTCGATTAGCCGCCTCATCTCGAATTTCCATTTTTCGCTGCACCAACTGCTCGTTAATATCCCCTGCACAGAGCATCGTATTCAGCGCGACCAAAGATTTGCCTTCTCGGTCTAAAATCTCCAAAATCTTTAATTTTAAATCTTGCACTTGTGGCAAACTGCGAGTCATTTGCACGCCCATACTTCCGTCGGGACGGCGCACCGCCCTCGCCGTCAAAGGCGAAGCCGCCGCCATCACAATTTCATCGGGAGACAACAATTCTCTTACCCGCTCGTCTCTAATTTTATGATAAATTGCCAGCCTGTCTGCATCAGGATACTGGTCAATTTTATTAAACACTAATAACATCGGTTTTCCGGCTTCCCGCAACTGCGAAAGTGCTGCGTATTCCACCTTTGTAATGTCGCCAGCCACCACAAACAAAATCAAATCAGCTTGTTGAGCAACGCGGCGGGCTAAAAGTTCGCGAGTTTCGCCGTCAACTTCATCTATTCCCGGAGTATCGACTAATTCCACTTGCGACAAACGGTAAATAACGGGCGAAAGTCGTAGCGTAGCGGGGCGTAAGCCATCCGGCAAATTCTCATCAATTCCCTCTCCGACATCCCACTGGCCAATAGTCGTCGTGCGAGTCACCCCGTGAGTCGGGCCAGTTTCAAACACATTTTGACCTAGCAGCGCGTTCAAAACCGAAGATTTTCCCCTTCCCACCATCCCAAACACAGCTATTTGCACGCAAGCGCGCTCTAGCTTGTCGAGCATTTTCTCCAACCCGCCAATTTCCGGTTCCAGTCCAGTTCGCTCTTGAACTGTCAAGTCTAGATTTTCTACTATATCTCGCAGAGCATCTTTAGCGTGGCGCAGGTTGAGTTCTGCCTGAATGTCTGCGAAGCTTAAAATTGTGTCATCTAATTCGCGATCGACATTTGAAAAATCCGAGGCTTCAGTCATTGTTACCTGATGTTATAGCTTTGCTTCACTTAAAGTTTCAACCGATACGATGCCATTCTAGCTTTTTCCGTCTGCTTTGTACATTCTCTCGGATTTATCCAACTCTAACTCTCGGATTTACTCAAGCCTGACTCTCGGATTTACCAAATTCTAACTCTCGGATTTACTCAAGCCTGACTCAGCCAAAAGTTCTCGCATTCACCCGCAAGCCCGCCGGGGATTTAAATCCCCGTCTTATAGCAAAAGTCGGTTAAAACCGACTGCCAACCTAAATTAGATTGTGATAAATTTCAGTTTTCTTTGAGAGGACTTTCGCTATGAGACAGGGGTTAAAAACCCCTGTCGGACAGTCCGACAGACCAATAAGCCGATTTACCCAATTTCAACTCATTTACAACAATGATTAACCGCCTCCAAATAATAGCCAGTTATCCATTTCCTTTGCGTGTAATAATTTTCCTATTAATCTTGCTAGCAATTTGGCTGCCGCTAGCAGCACCAATTTATCTTTTAGTTAAAGATAGTAACCTAGCAACTATTCTGACAATGGGATTGTTGTTTACTGAGTTTCTGTACCTAGTGCCGCGCTGGGGAAAACAGGTTTACGGACAAACCCAATTACTCAAAAGTTACGGTTTAATCAATACCCGAAAAAACGGTTTTGAGCTTTTAATCGGATTGGCGATCGGGCTTTTGCTCACTTTCAGCTTATTTGCGGTGCAAGGGCTGTTCGGCTTAGTCGCGTGGCAAAATTCTGATAATTTGCCGAGAATCATCGCAGAAGGGCTGTTAAGCGCCCTTGGAGTCGGTTTTGCCGAGGAGTTGGTATTCCGTGGTTGGTTGCTGGACGAGTTGCAGCGGGATTACAATTATAAAATATCTCTGTGGGCGAATAGCCTGGTGTTTGCCCTATCTCATTTTATCAAACCTGTCGCGGCAATGCTGGGGAGTTGGCCGCAGTTTCCGGGGTTGTTGTTGCTGGGTTTGATTCTGGTTTGGGGAAAAAGATCGCGCCAAAATCGCCTGGGTTTGTCGATCGGGCTTCATGCAGGTTTAGTCTGGGGATATTACATCATTAACATCGGCCAGTTAGTGCGATATTCGGCATCTGTTCCCCACTGGGTGACAGGAGTTAACGGCAATCCGCTAGCTGGGGTCGTGGGGCTGTTGTTTTTGAGTGTCTTGGCCTTGGGAATGCGAAAAATGTCTGAACATTTCAAAGGTTCCGAGTAAGGACGAAGAGTCCTTATTTTCCCCTGTTTTGAGGACTAAACTCCTCACTACTCATCAACTTATTCAGAAATTTATAAATGTATGAAACTCACCATCTTTGCCACTGCTACACTGTTAATTTCTACAGGTATTTTTGCTCCTGCCAAAGCAGAAAATACCACACAAGCCAAGCCAAGTAATTCTTTAGTTCAAGTGCAGGTAATACGACAACAAATTCTCCATGCTTGCGTGCAGAATCAAGCTGAAACCCTGCCAAATCCTTTTAGCGATGCACCTTCCGATCACTGGGCTTACAAAGCTGTTTTGACAATGTATTATTGCGGGGCTTACCGAGAAGAGATGAACCCTGCTTTAATTAAAGAATCACTTGAATCGGGACCTCCTACTAGAGAAAGTTTGCCTTCCCGATCGCCCTTTCCCAATTTCCCATTACAGCCATTTCCCGTGATTAATTAAAGAATTACTGGAAGCGGGATATCCTACTAAAGGAAGTTTTTATTCCCGATTACTTTTGCCACATTTCCCATTACCAAGATTTTAAAACTGAGCCCGAACCGTAAACGAATAATCGCCACCTGGTTCTAATTGATAATCCCATTTTTCTAGAAAACGGTGCAGAGGTTCCTGAATCAATGCCCTACCCTGAGAAGGCTCAAGTATCAGTGTTTTTTCTGACGTGAAACGCCACTGAAACTGCCACTCAAAATTGCCGGCAGTCACTTCACCCTCAATCGTGCCTTTTTGCCAAGATTGGCCAGTAACCCGGACATATGCAGTTGTTTCGGGCAAACGTCTCGAACTCACCTTTTTGTTTCCGCGTTTGTTTCTGCAATTGTGCGACTATTGTAAAGGCTCATGGCTTTTTCTACTCCTTGGTGCAGACTTAGTTCCACAGCTTCTACAACCAGTTTAAGCACTTTCTCTACTAACTGACTTTCCTCTGAAGAAAACTTTCCTAACACGAAGGAAATCGTATCTTTCTCATTTTTAGCAGCATCGTTTTGAGGTTTGCCGATGCCAATCCGCAAGCGGGGAAATTTGTCTGTGCCCAAATGAGAAATTGTCGATTTCATGCCGTTGTGTCCGCCGGCAGAACCGGCAAGCCGCATTCTCAATTTCCCGATCGGCAAATCCATATCATCGTATACTATTAATACCGACTCCGCAGGTATTTTGTACCAATCCGCCGCCGCCCGAATCGCTTGACCGGAAAGATTCATGTAAGTAAGCGGTTTCAGCAAGCGGATTTTCTTTCCCCGCGGCCGGTTTCCCTCGCCAAATATGCCTTGAAATTTGCGATTTTCCGACAGAGAAATCTGCCAAGATTTAGCCAAGGCATCGACAGCATTAAAGCCTATGTTGTGTCGGGTGCGATCGTATTTAGGTTCGGGATTTCCCAACCCAACTATTAGCTGGGGAATCACTAACTCCGCTGGTGTTTCCGACTTCTGAGTGTTGTTCATTTAACTGTCTGTGCTATCTTCCTTGGGCTTCGCCGCCGCGAGTTTTTCAGTTTCGGGTTTGCTGCTAGTTGCTACAGCTTCTTCTAACTGCTTGGCTTCCCGCGTGAACTCCGACTCAAAATCCCGCGAAGCATCTTGAAATCCCCGAATTGCCTTCCCCATACTCCTGCCGATTTCGGGTAATTTTTTCGGACCGAATACCAAAAGGGCGATCGTAAAAATAACGGCCATTTCCGGCAAACCAATGCCAAAAATATTCATGGTTTTTCTCCTGCAATTTACTTAGTTACTTCTTGTTTATTTCTGCCAAAAGTAATCGGAAAGGGTAAGGAAAAACGGGAAAACTTAGCTTTTACCCTTTCTCCTCAACCCTCAGCTTTTACTTTTAGCCTTACTGTTTTGCGATCAATTTTTAGCGGCCGAGACTCGACCAATCCATATCCACATTCTCCAGAATCAGCGAAGAGTTGTAGATTTGCAAAATAATCAACAAGAACACGAAAAACAGTCCAATGAAAACGCTCATCAACAGCGTGGTGCCCCAACCCGGAGCGACCTTGCCGTACTCTGAGTTAAGGGGTTTGAGTATATCTCCTAACCAAGTCCGTTGTGCCATAAGTCACCTACAATGAATCTCTACAGAAAAGTTTGACATATTTCTACCGCTAATTGCGATCGCAATTTCTCAGAAATGCGGCATGGGGGACTGGGAGAAGGGGGAATGGGGGTTGGGGACCATACCGTATTGCGCCTAAAATCACTAGACTTTCAGATGGATTGTTATTTTTTGTAATATTATAGAGTGGATCACTCATAATCGATCAAAAATATGGAACCTGCAGCAGTTCTTGGCATTTCACTGGGCGTGTGTCTGGTGGCAATCACCGGATTCTCGATCTACACCGCTTTCGGTCCCCCTTCTAAGGAATTGAGAGATCCTTTTGAAGAACACGAAGACTAAAGAAGAAGGAAATTCGGCAACGAGCAATGTACGGGATGTAACGGAGGTCAGGAAGAAGGAAGATTTTTTCCCTCTCCCCATCTCCCTGTCCCCATCCCTCTGTCTCCCTCGGGCTCGGATATATTTTTATAGCAGTAAAAAAGTGATGGTGTGGGGCGATCGCCTGTCGCCTACTCGTCAAATGGTATATTTTTCAGAAATACAGTAAATCTCTATTGGATTTAAGCTAAAAATTATTAGGTGTCAGGCTAAAGCATCATGGGGAACACATTTGGGCATTTATTTCGGATCTCGACATTTGGGGAATCTCACGGCGGCGGTGTGGGAGTAGTAATTGACGGTTGCCCGCCCCTGGTGTCGATCGACGCATCGGAAATTCAAGCCGAACTCGATCGCCGCCGCCCCGGCCAAAGCAAAATTACCACACCTCGCAAAGAAGCAGATACCTGCGAAATTCTGTCGGGGGTGTTTGAAGGCAAAACTTTGGGAACGCCGATCGCAATTTTAGTCCGCAATCAAGACACTCGCCCCCAAGATTACGGCGAAATGGCGACAACTTACCGCCCTTCTCACGCTGACGCTACCTACGATGCCAAGTACGGAATTCGTAACTGGCAAGGCGGAGGTCGATCGTCCGCAAGAGAGACAATAGGTAGAGTAGCAGCAGGGGCGATCGCTAAAAAAATTCTCAAACAAGCAGCAGGAGTCGAAATAGTCGGCTACGTCAAACGCATCAAAGACTTAGAATGTGTCGCCGACCCAGACACTGTTACCTTAGAACAAGTAGAAAGCAACATCGTCCGCTGTCCAGATGCCGAATGTGCCGAAAGAATGATTGAACTGATCGAAAAAGTTCGCGACAGCGGAGATTCGATCGGCGGTGTAGTCGAATGCGTCGCCCGCAATGTCCCAAAAGGCCTGGGAATGCCCGTCTTCGACAAACTCGAAGCCGACTTGGCCAAAGCCATCATGTCCTTGCCCGCCAGCAAAGGCTTTGAAATTGGTTCCGGGTTTGCCGGGACTCTGCTCAAGGGCAGCGAACATAATGATGAATACTATACTGATGATAAGGGTGTAATTCGTACAGTGACGAATCGCTCTGGCGGAATTCAGGGTGGAATTGCTAACGGCGAAAATATCATTTTGCGGGCGGCATTCAAGCCAACTGCGACAATTCGCCAGCAGCAGCACACCGTTACCCGAGAAGGCGAAGAAACGCTGCTGGCTGCCAAGGGACGGCACGACCCTTGCGTTTTGCCAAGAGCTGTGCCAATGGTGGAAGCGATGGTAGCTTTAGTGTTGTGCGACCATCTGCTGCGCCATCACGGACAATGTGGAACCTTAAAGCCTGAATTTTAAAATGGAAATCAGCTTGTCCTCTGTAGCGGCAACTCCCCTTGATTGCCCTCAACCCTCCGAATCAATAAAAGGTATAGATGATTTTGTAGTACAGTTTTGGGGCGTGCGGGGCAGTGTTCCGACACCCGGACAGGAAACTGTTCGCTACGGCGGCAATACTTCTTGTTTGGAAATGCGAGTCGCTGGCAAACGCTTGATTTTTGACGGCGGAACAGGCTTGCGGATGCTGGGAGACCAGTTGGTGCAAGAAATGCCCGTGCAAGCTTATATGTTTTTTACTCACTATCACTGGGATCACATTCAAGGTTTCCCGCTGTTCGCCCCAGCTTTCATCCGCGGCAATAGCTTTGATATTTACGGGGCAACTCCGCCGGATGGAGATTGCATGAAAAGGCACTTCGTAGAACGGGTACTGCACTCGAATTCGCCGGTGCCGCTGATGGGTTTGCAGGCAGATTTGAATTTCTACGAACTCAATCACAACCAGACGATGATGCTGGATGATATTGAGATTAGGACGGGTTCTCTGAATCACCCAAATACTGCTATGGGATATCGGGTGACTTGGCAGGGACGATCTGTTGTTTACTGTTCGGATACCGAACATTTTCCCGATCGCCTAGATGAGAATGTCTACAATTTAGCCCTCGACGCTGATGTGCTGATTTACGATGCAATGTACACAGACGAGGAATATCACAACCCCAAGTCTCCGAAGGTGGGTTGGGGACACTCGACTTGGCAGGAAGCGGTGAGAATGGCTAAGGAGGCCCGGGTGAAACGAGTGGTAATTTTTCACCACGATCCGGCTCATACTGACGATTTTCTCGATCGCATCGCCGAAGATGTGCAAATCGCTTTTCCGAAGGCTGTGATGGCCCGCGAGGGTCTGATTTTGCCGATCGGCTTCTAAACCTTCGCCCTTGTGAACTCGATCAAACCATCAACCGATCAAACCATAATTGTTATGTGAATATGTGGAGCTGGGCGCGAGACCAGCTCCACAATTTTTTTAATACGCAGCAAACTCTTAACTGCATGGTATAATTCTTGTTTGTTAAGTTTTAAGGCAAAGTATTTAAGGTTTTTTTTATTCTTCAACCGCGTCCGCAAGACGCCAAGACGTAAGATAATTGGAGAATTGCCAAGGGTGAAAAGGAGACTGTTTTGAATGTCAACAAACACGGGGAGGCGAGGCGATCGCACGCCTGAGTGCTAGTCTGATGCCAGTAGACTTCCAGAAGCCTTGTTACAGATTAATTATTAAGGACAAAAACTGAAGTTATAGCTCGGCTCAAATAAAAGCGCGATCGGTTTTTTCGGATCATGAATATTGACAACTCTCAAAAGCTAATAGCTTTTAGGTAGAAGCAGAGAAAATTTTCAGCAGTCAATTTGACTAACCAGAAAGAAACGATGGCTCTTGGGTTTGGCAGGAGCTGCGGCAAGTGAATGTTATGACTTGACTATCAAAATGGGAAATTTACGTTTTAGATCTTCAGCACATCAATACAGATGGATTGCCTTAGGCAGTTTTGCTGTAATTATGGGTATTTCAGGCGCCCTGGCCTACCGCCTCGCCCCGCCCCCCGGATTCATGGCTCAAGGCACTCTCACTTCTAATAATCCGCCAGTCAAATTCTCGAGTACGGGCACGACAATTCTCAAGCAAGGAGAGCAACTCACCCCAGAGGTTCTGCTGGCAGATAATGTTGTCAAAGCAGTGGCAGATGCAGTTAAGCTGTCGCCCCAGCAAGTTCGACAAAATGCTAGTGTCAAAATTTCTAAGCCGGAACAACCCCTAGAGATTGTTGTTGGGTATCGCTCGCTCGATCAGGAGCAAGCAATCCAAACGGTGGATATGTTGATGAAAGGCATGGTGGAAAAAAGCCGCCTGATTAACAGATATCGGTGGCAATCAGTCAATCAGTCGCTCAATCAACGCTTGGCACAAGTCACTCAAGACCTGAAACAAGCTCAGCAAAAACTCGACCAATACGAAAGAGAACGCGCTCGGCTGTTGCAGCAAATGAAGCTTCAGCAAGACTTTTACAACAAAACTCAGCTTGCAATGGCGGATACGCAAGCTTCGGAAAAGGAAATGGTCAGCAGTTTGGCGGCCGCTACAGTGCCGCAAATTGTGGCGACGCCCACGAGCGATCCGACAGTGCCTCTGATTTTGGGAATTGGCCTGCTGTTGGCAATTTTGGTCAGCCGGGGTTTGATTCCTTCGGTGGCGGATTGGAAATACAAGGCAGCTTTTCAGCGAGAAGAAAGCGAAAGGCTCCAAAGTGCTTTGTACCGACTGATCAAAGAAGGTCGCGGCGAAATAACTCTGGTGCGGTTTGCGATGGAAACGCGGCTGTCGCCGGATGTCGCTCAGCGTTTTTTGAACCAACAAGCTGAAGTCTTCAATGCCAACTGCGAAATTAAAGACGACGGCAGTATCTTGTATCACTTCCACATTTAAAGGGCTACGAGCGATCGCACTCCACAGAAGACTTTAGCCGATCGAGCAGTGATGCCTCGATCGGCTTGTTTTTTTCTTAATAGGACTTATATCAGGTTCGGTCGATCGACTATCCCGCTCTAGGTGGGCACGGGTTTACGAGATCTATAACTTATACTACAACTACAGATTGTGGTAAGCCCGCCGACGCGAGCTGGGGTTGCGGTGATTTTACCCGACATGATATTACGCTCAACCCGGTTTCTTAGCTTTTAGGATTCCCCGAATCTAAAAATTGCTCGATCGACAGAGGTGTTGACTAACGTAGAGCACCCGAAGATGGGGCCAGTTCGTCCCAGACTGGCTAAAAATTATTTTTTTTGTTCCGCTTGCTTTTTGCTTAAATATATGTATAATGATAAAAAATCAGTAAATATACGGTTGCTTTTTACCTGATTGACCTGTTGGAGGGGTAATTTATCCTTAAATATTTATTAAGGTAGAAGTCAACTCAGTAGAAATGCGGTAGTATTGATTAGTAGCCGATTCAGCAAGATTATGTAGTTTCACATCAGAAACTCGATCGGGCAAAAGCCTGGAATCAAACTCCCCAACTGATAGCTTACATTTTCCTATTGAACTTTTGTAATCACCTAGAGGCTAAATCATGATTTTAGGAATAATTGGTTCTTCTTTCCTAGCTTACTTTTTGCTAATGTCGGTCGCTAATTACGGCGACACTGGAATGTAGATTACTTAAGGCACTTATGCACCGAGACATAAGGCAGCCGGCAAAAAAAGCTGTTTGACAACTTCTTGAGAACTTCGATTAAGTCTCAGCTTGGGCCATGTCTGTCGTGTCAGCTCGGACAAAAAAATGGATGGATGAAGGAGTCGTTAAGTACCGCTGTGACTGGGAAGAAGCAGACCCTGTAGCTGGCAGGAACATAGCAGATTTGATGGACTGGCGCGATCGGCTCCACGCTTGGGGATTAATTGGCGTCTACGAAAATGGCATAGGGTTTGGCAACGTCAGCGTCAGACTCGGCAATTCTTGCCAATTTGTAATTTCGGGAACCCAGACTGCACACTTGAGGACTCTGGGACCAGAATTCTACTGTACTGTTACCGAATTTAATTTAGAACAAAATTTCCTCGGCTGCCGGGGCCCCGTACAAGCTTCGTCGGAGTCCCTGACTCACGGGGCGCTGTACCTTCAGAGAGAGGATGTGGGAGGGATAATTCACGTCCATAATCCAAAGCTATGGCAGCAACTGCTGTTTAAGATTCCTACTACTAGAAAAGAAATACCTTACGGCACTCCTCAGATGGCCTCAGAAATGTTTAGACTTTTTGAGGAGGAGAATTTGGCAGAGCGCAAAATTCTGGCGATGGCCGGTCACGAGGACGGCATTATCTGTTTTGGCAGAACCGTGGACGAAGCTGGCAAAGTGCTTTCGGCTGTGATTGGTTACACATGATCTCTTGCACTATTCTTAGAAAAAGCTAAGAAACCTGGTTTATTGACAAAAAACCTAGGATTTTACCTGTGTCTGTGGCAAAAAACTAAGGTAATGACGTGGGTGCCTGATTTGAGTTAGACTGAGCTTTACCCTTGACATCGGGCCGCTGGCTCGATTTAGCCTAATGGGTTCAAAACTTTTGAAGTGCCTCTTGCCTCTGCGGTAAGGGAAAGATATTTTTAAATAGAAACACATTATATAACAAAAGCTGAGAGTCATCGTGAATCAAACTAAACTTGTAAGCTCAAAAGAATTGCAATCAGAGGTATCTCGTCTCACCGAAGAGCTGCAAATGCGCGACCAATTGGTGCAGCAGTTGTCTCAAGAACTTTTCAGGCTGGTGAAGGGCAATTCTAATTTTGTGCCGGCACCGGAAGTTTCCGATCGCCACCAAGCTCAAATGCAGGCAATGCGGGAACAACTCCAAGCTGTTGAAGAACAGGTGGGTTTTTATCAAGAACAAATTGCAGAGCGAGATGCTGAGGTTTACCAACTGCGGCAGTCGGTGCAAGAATTGACGGATCGCTCTCGGATGCTGGAACAGGTAGTACAGGAATTGCCGGGGGTTTACCGCCAGAAGTTTGCCGAACGGATCGAGCCGATTAAGGAAAAGTTGGATCAACTGCAAAAGGAAAACCGCCAGTTGCACACTGAGTTGCAAAGCGTAACTTACCGTCTAGCTGTGCGGAACCGCAAGGCTAAGGGCTTGGATCTGCCGAGTGTCGATGCTGAGGACGATCGGGGAATTCAAATGCCGAGCTTTGGCAATGTCTAAGGTTTTGATTGTGGCGGGTGGTGAGAATGATCCGGCCGCAAGTCTCAAGGCGGCGATCGCTCAATCTCATCCTTTAACTGAAGTCAATATCTGTGGGGTTTCTGAACTCCATTCTGGCGCGATCGCTCCGGGTGGGGCGATCGTTTGTCCTTTGACGCTGGATGTGCCAGAAAATCTGGTTTTTCCGGCTCAAGATGTGTTTCGATTTTGTGGCAATGTTTCGGCGGCGCGCGATCGAGTGTCCCAGGACTTGCTTTTTCCCGTCGGGGGTGGCAATTTTTGGCTGCCTGTGGTGTTGACGGCAAAGGGGCCACTGTATGCTGAAGTGATCGGTGGGGAACCTGACAAGCAGTCTGGCGAGTTGAGTTACTCTCAACCGGTGCATTTGTCGGATGTTTGGCGACAGCAGTTGTATGAGTTGGCTTACGGCTTGCTGAATCTTTTAAATGCGCCGCCGGCGACTTATTTGATGCAGTTCGGGTTTGTAGGGGAAAGGATTTGTTTCGATCGACTTTGGCCTTTTCCGGCTGCACCTGCGATCGCTTCTGTCGGCGTTCAAGTGCCGGATTTATTTCTTTGTCATTGGTATTGCTTGACAAATAAACCTATTTATGATATTGAAATTAGCTCTGCGGTTGCTTGAAGTCTCTTGGAAACTTGAGATTTAAACAGGGGTTCTCATTTGAATCAAGCAACTAAAGCCGGAGTTTCAGTGGAGATAACTTGCTCGAAACTGTCGAAGATTTCAAAGAGTTGGTCGAGTTGAGTAATTTCAAAAATTAGCTTGACTGTGGCTGAGAGGTTGCAGATGACGAGGCGGCATCCCCGGTGGCGGGCGGCGTTGAGTCCGCCGACTAAGGCGCAGATCCCGGAACTGTCGATGAAATCTACGGCGGCCATGTCTATTACCCAGAGTTTGTGGCGATCGGGCACAATCTCGGCTAGCTGTTGCTGGAGGAGGCTGCCGGCTTGGGAGTCGAGGCAGTTGTGAGGTTGAAGGACGATTGGTTGGTTGAAGTTGGGAAATTCCATAGCAGTTATCCTACGATCGTAAAGTATGAATAAGTTAGTTTAGTTGCTGACTCTGTTGAGAGACTCAGGGGATTTCAGCTAAGGTTTTAGGATGCGCGATCGGGCTAGGGAATCGGTGGGGAGAGCCGTTGTGATAAATTTAGTAGGAAACTAGGTAGCGATCGCGCCGAACGCAACCGCAACAATTCTCTATTAATCTAGTATGCCTGAAAGGCTAATTTTTAGTTAGGCCAGCGATCGCGACAACAGTGTGTTCTTCATCACAGCGAAAGATTGCACTATTGGCTGAATCGAGCCAATATATAAATGTATTGAGCTTTGCAAAAGTTTACGAAGGCAGTATCGAATGTCTTTTGAGTTTTTATCGTTAGAGACTATTCAGCAATTCGCGCGTGATTACGGCTACTGGGCAGTATTTCTGGGAATTTTGCTGGAAAATCTGGGAGTTCCTCTTCCAGGCGAGACTATTACGATTGCTGGCGGGTTTTTAGCTGGCAGCGGGGAACTGAATTACTGGTTTGTACTCGGCAGTGCGATCGCCGGTGCGACTGTGGGAGGAAACCTGGGTTATGCGATCGGCAGGTATGGCGGCTGGCCACTGCTGCTGAAGCTGGGACGATTTTTCCGCTTTCGAGAAGAACAACTGTTTGACTTAAAAGAACAGTTTAGCAAAAATGCAGCTAAAGCCGTATTTTTGGGCCGTTTCATCGCACTGCTGCGAATTTTTGCTAGCCCCCTAGCGGGTATTGCAGAAATGCCTTTTTGGAAATTTTCGCTGTTCAATGTTCTGGGTGCTGCAAGCTGGGCATCTGTAATGGTGAGTTTATCGTACTTCTTGGGACAAGTTGTGTCTTTAGAGAAATTGGTAGCTTGGGCTGCTCAATTTGCGGTATTTGCTTTGCTGTTAGCAGTTGCTTGGATTGCAATTCCTATTTGGTTGGAGGCGCGGAGTTTGGACAAGACTAAGTAAGATTAGTGGTTAGACTTTTTGCAAGAGTTCTGGATTTTCTGTTTTTAACCGCAGATAAACGCAAATGAACGCAGATATTATCTATTTTTGCAAAAAGTCTAATGATTGGCGATCGTCTATTAATAATTCAGGACTTCATTCCTCAAAATCATCAATGATGTTCCTTGATTGAGTTAAATCGCACTTCAAAAAGCTCGATCGCTATAATTATAATTCACAGAATGCTGCGAACAAGGGAGGATAAGCTGCTACGCAGCTAAACCGGATAAAATAGCATTGCCTTTATTTTTGATTTTTCGCTCCCATTTAATAACCATTTCTCCTTCATTTAATAATCTATGTAGTAATTCTGACAATTCTTCTACTGACTTAAACAGTCGATGTGCTATATATTCTTTCGCTGAATGCCAGAC
>NZ_JAUBQU010000232.1:0-4086 GCF_036701435.1 Microcoleus sp. Pol12A5 | reverse complement strand
CCAGATGTTGCCCATTTCGGGCAAAGTGTAGCGCTCTATCACGGTGGGAGTTGGGGAATGCGATCGTCCTATTGTACATCTGCGAGGCATCCGTCTTGAGTCGGGATGGGGAATTTCGGGCGATCGAACCTCAAATTTCCGACTCCCCAACCACCGGACAAGACTGCCTTGACTCTTTATTCTAAATTAGAATATTTGTCAAGCTCGACAAGATTTGTATCTTTGTCCACTTAGAAACAGTATTTATTATCACTAAACTCGGGGTTCGCTGTATCTCTATTAGTCCTGAAAGGAATATAAAACCTTTCGGGGCAAGGTTCCAAAGAGATATCGAAGGTAGAGATAACGATATCAAACAAAGATTGCTTTTGGGGTATTCCAAATTGAGCGCAGAACATCACAACTACAGCACCAACAGAGTGAATCGCATGAAGTAATGTTGCTTCATGTAAAGATGCTTCTCGGTCATGTTTGGTCTTGTTGTAGGCATTATACCAATAAAGTGATTGGGTAGGTTGATTTTGATCCCAGGAACTAAAAGGTTGAAGATGAGGAAAATTTGGATACGATCTAAGAGCTAAGGTATAATTAGCTAAGCACATAGGTTTCAAGAGTTTTATATAATCAGTGGTCTTCCAGTATTGTTGACTGTTTTTAATGTATTCGTGTTCTTTTAATACTCCTTTCCAAGAGGCTTCGACTTCCATACAAGCAAGTAGTAATAATTCGCGTATTTTAAGTCCAAACACATCAACATTTTTCTGGGTGGGTTCTATGGTCAAAAATAATTCATTCATTTTTTTTATCAGTAGTTCAATTACCACAAGAGATTGGGTATAGCTTTCTGGATTAGATATAAGTAATTC
The DNA here is from genome assembly GCF_036701435.1 of Microcoleus sp. Pol12A5. NCBI lineage: Bacteria > Bacillati > Cyanobacteriota > Cyanophyceae > Oscillatoriales > Microcoleaceae > Microcoleus > Microcoleus sp. Pol12A5. The sequence continues at coordinate 3,220 of NZ_JAUBQU010000232.1, read as the reverse complement.
TGGCGATAGATAATCTGATGGATGCCACATACCTTTATAAAATTTCCCAGCTTGATTGAATGAAGGGCGAATATCAGTTGCTTTAAACTTGTGTTTAATCCAGTCTTCTAGGGTTGTATATTTAGATTTTTGTTCTTCTATAGCTAGAAGGTTAAAGGGAGATTCTTTAGGTAAAGCATAATAAAAACAGCTATCTTCATATGCAAAAGCATAGGGAGCATTAAAAAATGTAGCGAAATCGGGATAGAAGTGGGGGTGCATGTCACCAGGGGTAATATTAGGTTTGAAAACCAACAACTGACTCATTATTGCCTCCAAGGTTTTTCACCATTATATAATAAATAATTGGTAAATCCAAGATTGGAGAGTGCGATCGTCCTATTGTACATCTGTGAGGCATCCGTCTTGAGTCGGGAGGGGGAATTTCGGGCGATCGAACTTTCCAGATATGTGACACATCGTCCGTAGACCGATCGTCCGCAGAGACTGACAATTGCCAGATGAGTCGATCGAAACATAAGATTCTGCCCGCTTTAGGTCATCTCGTCTGAGATGTTGCGAGTTATCATAGATATATGTAGCAATGCAGAAGATTTTGAATTTCTGGGTTCCATTTGTTGTAATTTCTATTTATATGATTCAAACGAACGTTCCTAATTCAGAAGAGCTATTAATTTCAGCTTTACTTGGGCTTACTTTACCTGGGCTTTTGCTGGCATACAGGCTGAATATTTTTAATTATTTAAAAAAAATAAATGATAAATATAAAATTATTATACCTTCATTCTCAGTGCTTGTTTTTCCGTTCTTGTTTCCACTACTTTTGATTCACCCACTTCCTGGCTCTTTATCATCAGTTATTCCTGTTTCTACTTTTATAATTGGGCAATTATTAGCAGAAGCAAATAATAAAAAAATGAACTCAGATAGAGAAAAAGCTGCAATTCACGTACTTTATCGCAAATTACTCAGCAATTATACGATAGCCAACGAAAACAAATCTCATATCAAAGATTTTAGAAAACACAAATCTTATGCCACACTACTAGACAAGCTAAAAAAAATGGAAGACATAAAAGCAGACTTAATTAAATTAGAAACTTTTCAGGGCCTAATCCCATTAGAAATGCAGTTGACTAATTCTCAGATATTTACCTCGGCTGACTCATGTGAGAAATTAATTGACAATTTTAATACAAAACTCAACAAGATAACACAACTCAACCAGATAACAAGGGATGACAAACAAGAATATGAATTTTCTCCTCCCAAGAGAGATATTGTTGAGAGGCTATCAGAACATACAGACGATTTTTTAAAAGAGCAAGATGAATTTTCAAAGGCTGTGTATGATGGGATAACAGACTTTTTTCTGTAAATACATTAATAATTGCATAATGCCTAAAAAGATTAGAAGTTTGAAAAACATCTTGCTAAAAGCAGGATTCGTTTGCCAACCAGCAAAAGGCAGTCATAGTAAGTAGAAGCATCCTAAATTAGCCAAGGCTATTATCATAGCTGGTAAAGACGGAAATGATGCTAAACTATATTTAGAGAAGTTAGTCAACGAAACAATTGAGGTGCTTAGGGAAATCGAAGCAGAGGAGACAGAACTATGAAATATACAGTTGTTATCCAATGGTCAGAAGAAGATCGATGCTTTGTCGTATTTTTGCCAGAATTTGAGGATGTAATGCAACCAGTAACTCACGGAGATTCTTATGAAGAAGCTATCTACAATGCGCGAGAGGTACTAGAGTTACTAATTGAAAGCTGTGAAGCTGAAGGTAAGCCATTGCCAGCAATTAAGAAGATAGAACGATTATTTCAGGCTGCATGAAACCGTAAATCCTAGAAAAACACATCACAAGAGAGACTATGTTAAAACAAAAACCATCGCTAGAATCTGTTTTAATTACCGAACAAGAAACAGAAGCTATAAAAAAATTACAGCAGATTCTCTGCATCGAATCCGCACAAGTAAAATTAGTGGCAAGTAATGGAGAAGAAATTCTCATTCCCGAATCAGTTTACAATTTGTTGGGTCAAATTGTGCGCGCAATGGCATCGGGTCAAGCTGTATCGATAGTAACTCACAATCGCGAACTGACGGTGCATCAAGCTGCCGATCTCCTGAATGTATCGCGATCGTTCCTTGTCAAATTGCTAGATGAAGGAGCAATTCCTTATATTGAAGTTGGTTCGCGCCGACGCATACTTTTTCAAGATTTAATGACCTACAAGCAACAGCGTAAAGTTCAGCGACGCCAATTATTAGACGAGTTAATCGAGATGACTGAAGAAGCTGGCTTGTACGAGGAATAGGACTAATTGAATCTTTAATATGACTAAGCTGCGTGTTGTACTTGATGCTTGCGTCCTTTTCCCGATGTATTTGCGCGATACTCTGCTTTCCGCTGCTGAGGAAGATTTATATTTACCATATTGGTCGCAGGAAATCATTGATGAAGTAATAGGAAATCTTGTTAAAGGAGGAACTTTTTCGCAGGAGAAAGCAAAGAATCTTGAAAGTAAAATCCAATTAGCCTTTCCTGAAGCAATGGTTGAAGTGCCTGTCGCGCTAGAGCAAGCAATGACCAACGATCCTAAAGACCGTCACGTTCTTGCCGCAGCCGTAACTGCTGGAGCTGATATCATTGTCACCAATAATCTCAAGGATTTTAGAGAAAACGATCTAGCTCCTTGGAAGATTATAGCACAGTCGCCCGATGAGTTTCTGAGCGATTTATTGGACGAATACCCGGACTCAATAGTTGATTTATTACAGCAACAGTCTCAAAAGTACAAAAATCCCCCAAAGACTTTTACTGAATTAATTAATTTTTTAGGTAAAAAAGCAGGTACACCAAAGTTTGCCAGTAATTTATTATTAAAAGTTCAGCGTCGCGAGGAAAATCAGTAATATCTTATTTGCTAATTCTTAGGCTTTGCCTGGAAGAGTAACTTTACTAGGTTTGTTCAAAGCAATATAGCTCAAATATGGACTAAGTGCAAAACCGATACACTCTGCTAAACGAGGCGGCACCGCATTTCGAATTTGCCACATGGCCTTTTTCATTGAACCTTCAAAAATAAATGAATCCGGGAAACTTTGCAATCTCGCCATTTCGCGAGCTGAAATCACGCGGTTGAGATAAGGATGAATATGAGTGCCGCCGTGATTTTCTTTAACAGTCATGCTCGGTTTTCCCGGATACTG
>NZ_JAUBQU010000231.1:0-4140 GCF_036701435.1 Microcoleus sp. Pol12A5 | reverse complement strand
ATCGGGCGAATTGACAATCAAGTAAAAATCCGGGGCTTCCGCATTGAATTGGGAGAAATTGAGGCAGCGTTAGGGCAGCACCCAGATATCGCGCAGGCTGTAGTGGTGGCGCGGGAAGATGCGCCTGGTGAAAAGCGCGTCGTGGCTTATTTTGTTTCTCATCAGAAACAAGCACCAAGCAGCAGCGAACTTCGCCGTTTTTTAGCGACAAAATTGCCTGAGTACATGGTGCCTTGGGCTTTTGTAACGCTCAAAAGTTTGCCTTTAACTCCTAACGGAAAAGTAGACCGGCGATCGCTCCCAGAACCCGACAGTGCCAGAGCGAAATTAGAAGGAACTTTCGCAGAACCTCGCACGCCTGCCGAGGAAACTATCGCCCAAATTTGGGGGCAAATGCTAAAGGTCGAAAAAGTAGGAATTTATGATAACTTTTTCGAGTTAGGCGGAGATTCGATATCAAGCATTCGCATCGTCGCCAAAATCAATCAAGCCGGCTTGCGCGTGACGCCCAAACAACTGTTTGAGTGTCCCACTGTGGCGGAGCTTGCAGCGGTTGCAAGCACAATTGAGACGCCTGAAAAACTGCTGCCTATTCTCCCCATACAGCAGGAATTTTTAGGAGAAAAAATTTCCGGTAAATGCCAGAGCTTTTTATTTAAAACCGACTCGGCAATCGCTCCTGAACTATGGCAGCAAGCGGTGCAAAAATTGCTCGATCGCCACGACATTCTTCGCCTGCGATTTCTCCATACTGAATCGGGCTGGCAGCAAATGTATGGTAGTTTAGATGAAATTCAAACAAAACCTTTCTCATACATCGATTTATCGGCGTTGCCAGCGAGCGAAGGAGAAATTACTTTAGAAAGAACTGCCACCGAGCTCAAAGAAAGTTTGAATCCAGCCGAGGGAATTCTCTGGCGAGTGGCTTTGTTTAACCAGGGAAAGGATCGGCCCAATAGCCTGCTATTAACGATTCATCAACTGGTGGCAGATAGCGTTTCCTGGCAAATTTTGCTAGAGGAACTTTCTGCGGCGATCGCGCAGATGAGTCAGGGCAAATCCGTAGAATTACCGCCCACAACAGCAACTTTTAAACGGTGGTCAGAATTTCTGCAAGAGTACGCCAAATCGCCACAAATTCAGCAAGAGCGAGATTACTGGCTCGCTGGGCGTCAAGAAGTATCGAAACTGCCCGTTGATTCTCCAAGCCATGATGAGGCGAGCATTGTATTAGTTTTGCTCGATGTTGAAGAAACTCACACTTTACTGCAAAAAGTGCCAGCAGCTTATGGAACCCAAACGAGCGAAGTATTGCTGACTGCATTGGTGCAAACTTTTAATCAATGGACGAAAGCGGATTCCTTGCTGGTGGATTTGTCGGCTTCGGGGCGAGAAATTTTTGCCAAAGATATCGATTTGTCGCGCACTATTGGCTGCTTTACGGCGATTTTCCCGGTGCAGCTCATTCTCAAGGGCATCTCTGGGCCTGGGGAAGCTTTAAAGGCGATTAAAGAGCAGGTGCGGGGCGTACCCAATCGAGGCGCTGGCTTTGGGGTACTGCGCTATTTGGGCGATGACGCAGAAGTAGCGGCGCACCTGCAAGCCTTGGATCGATCGCCGATTAGATTTAACTACCGCGAGCAATTCGATCCGATTTTGGCTGAATCTTTTGCCTTTGAGCTAGTAGAAAGCGATCGCAGCAGCCTGCTAGGAAATCGGCGCTATCCGATCGAAATTGACTCCGGCGTGCGAGAAAATAGGCTGCAACTAGAGTGGAGGTATAGCTCCGCAGCCTACCGGCGAACCACTATCGAAAAACTAGCTAAAGATTTTGTGGATAATTTGCGATCGCTTGCTGCCCACTGTCAGGCTGCTGAAGCAGGAACCTACACGCCTTCTGACTTCCCAAAAGCAAATTTGAGTCAAAAAGACCTCGATCGCTTCTTAGCGAAAATCAACCAACGCAAGTAAAAATTCATGCAAGTAGAAAACATTGAGGATATTTACGAACTTTCGCCGATTCAGAAAGGCATTCTTTTTCATAGCTTATTCGCTCCGGAATTGGGACTGTATTTTTTCCAAATGCCCTTTTTGTTGCGGGGCAATCTCAACGTTGACGCTTTCTCTAGCGCTTGGGAGCAAGTAGCGAACCGGCACGCGAGTTTGCGGACAGGCTTTTTCTGGCAAGATATCAACAAACCGTTACAAGTTGTATATCAGCAAGTAACAGTTCCCTTAGAGCAATTCGACTGGCGGGGGCTAAATCCTGGGGAACAGGAGGAGCAATTAAATACTTTTCTGGATAGCGATCGCGCCTTAGGGTTCGACCTTTCCCAAGAGTGTTTGATGCGCCTGACTTTGTTTCGCCTCGCTGACAACTGTTACCAATTTATTTGGAGCAGACATTTTATTGTGATGGATGGGTGGTCAATCCCCACGATACTCGCGGAAGTGCTTCAAATTTACGAGGCGATTTGTGAGGGGAAAAAGGTAAATTTAGCGCCCAGCATTCCCTACCGAGACTACATAGAATGGTTGCAAAAGCAAGATGTAGCGAAAGCCCAGACGTATTGGAGGCAAGCGATCGGAGAATTGCGATCGCCTACTTCCCTCACCAATCTAGATGCTAGCAGCGCCTTCAATTCCGAGGAAAAATACGACGAACAGAGAATCTATTTATCGCCAGAAACTACAGCAGCGCTGCAAACTTTTTCGCGGCAGCACCAGCTTACATTGAGTACAATCTTTCAGGGAGCATGGGCGATGCTGCTCAGTTACTACAGCGGCGATCGCAAAGTCGTCTACGGATGTACGGTGGCGGGACGCCCAGTAGAATTACTACAAGACGAGCCGCTAATTGGGCTATTTGTTAACAGCTTGCCCGTATGGATCGAGGTAGCTTCTGACCAATCTCTGCTAGTTTGGCTGAGGCAGCTTCAAGAACAATTACTGGAAATGCGCCAGTACGAGTGGAGTCCGCTAGTTGATATTCAAGGGTGGAGTCAAGTGCCGCGAAGCAAGCCTTTGTTCGAGAGTATCTTGGTGTATGAAAACGCGCCTGTGGATTCACTCTTGGAAAAATGGGAAGGCAGTCTAGAAATCTCGAACTCGACGATTTTCTCCAATGCGCCGAATTTTTACAAGACTAACTATCCCCTGACTGTTGCCGTGTATCCGGATCTCAAGTTCTGCATCGGCATCAATTACGATTTCCGCCGCTTCGAGCTAGCCACAATTACTCACATTCTGGAGGATTTTGACAGATTGATTCAGGGCATCTTGGCGCAACCAAACGCGCTCCTGAAGAACTTGCTGTTGCCGATCGATCGCGAGTATCCCATGACGTTAAGTCTGGAAAGAGAAGTAACGTTTAGTTTTGAATTGTCCGCCGCGTAACTAACAAATTAACTAGAGTGAGAAAGTTGCCATGCATCGCATCGCCCTACAAAAGCCAAGTCAGCCAGCAAATATTTTTGAAATTCGCGAGTCTAATGTCAGAAGCTATTGCAGAAATTTTCCTGATATATTCCATCGGGCAAAAGATTCTATCATATATTCCGAAACAGGAGCGGAATATATCGATTTTTTAGCAGGGGCAGGGGCGCTGAATTACGGGCACAACAATGACTATATCAAGCATAAAGTAATAGCGTATCTGGAATCGGACGCGATCGCGCACGGATTAGATATGCACACCTCAGCCAAAAAAGAATTTTTAGAAAAATTCTTTTCGTCTGTCTTAGAACCTAAAAAACTGGATTATAAAGTTCAGTTTTGCGGCCCAACGGGAACAAATGCCGTTGAAGCGGCTTTGAAATTAGCCAGAAAAATCAAGAAAAGACCGGGCATTTTCTCATTCATGGGAGCCTATCACGGCATGACGTTAGGCAGTTTAGCTGCGACTGGCAATATTGCCGCGAGAGAGGGGGCCGGCGTAACCTCAAATAATGTAACTTTTATGCCCTATCCCTATGGGTTCATGGAAAGTTTTAATACTATCGGTTATATCGAAGCAGTCCTAAATGATGTCAATTCTGGAATCGAAAAACCAGCGGCAATTATTTTTGAAACGGTGCAAGCTGAAGGGGGAGTAATTGTCGCGCCCGTCGAGTGGATGCAACAACTCAGAGACTTGTGCTC
>NZ_JAUBQU010000069.1:0-35781 GCF_036701435.1 Microcoleus sp. Pol12A5 | reverse complement strand
GCATCAACTTCAGCATTGCCTTGAGGTTGCAGCAAGTCGATCGACATTCCCGCACTGAGCGCATTACATATCCCGCGCGCACGTTCGATAGCAGCTTGGGGATTTCGCTGAACGCGAGACACGGCATCGGATGAGGATGAATTGAGCCGTTTGCTCAACGATCGTTGGTAACTATTAAGAAAGTCTTGGTCATTGGGCTGTAAAGCGATCGGGCGGCCTCTGCCACTACTTCCACAAAGCTTACCTAAGTCGATCGTTCGACCATCACTCGTCTGTATATAGCAAACATAATCAACGGGTATTTGAGCGACTGAATCCCTAGATTGAGATAAATCAACGCCAAAGGCGATCGACACCATTAACAGAGTATAAAACACTCGTTTCGACTGGCGGACGTATTGCACGACTATTTAAACTCCCACAAACCGTTAAACTTTCATAAGCTTATAGAGAACCCACACCGGATGTTGCCACAATCCGGCGTGATTCACCATATTCTGCATAGTGCGAACATAAGAGCGTTTTACAAGCCAATAAAATGCTCGCACTATAAGGCAATAATGTTATGATCCTCGTTGAGACTTCCAAGGACCCCAAATGGCAAACGTGATGCCTGGGGTTTGGATATTAACGAACATAGTATTACCATCCGGCGAAAAGCAGGCTCCCGCAAACTCGCTATCGTTGATAGCATTTTTTGCCAGACGATACAGTTCCCCGTTGGGAGTTACGCCCACTACGAACTGCTCATCATTGCCATCTTCGCAAATGATCAGATCGCCATGAGGTGCCACAACAATGTTGTCAGGGCCATCGAGTTCGTCAGCCGATTTAGCCTCAACAAAAAGTTCGATCGTATCTCGATCGGGAAGATATCGCCAAACCTGACCAAATCCGTTGGGTCTGCCATTAGCGTCAACAGAGCCACCGTTCGTACAACAGAAGTAAACTTCACGATTGCCGTACCAGATGCCTTCCCCACGAGCAAACTGGGCAGCACCTTTACCGAAACCTTCGACCCGTACCGTATCCGTAGCAGGGTCAGGATTGTCAATTGTCACCCATTCCACCGGCATCGGTTGGCCCTTGGGAAAGCCTGCAAAAGTCTTTGCCTGAGGCATATTCTTAATCTTCAGGGCTTGCAGAGTGCCCCCTGCGCTTAAATTGTTTGGTTGAGATGGCAGAAAGCGATAGAAAAGGCTATCTCTTTGGTCTTCAGTCTCGTAGACAATTCCGGTTTTGGGGTCGATCGCCACAGCTTCATGGTTAAACCGTCCCATCGCAACTAAAGGTACGGGATTCACAGGAACTGTTGCCTGAGCCGGAACTTCAAAGTTGTAGCCGTGAGATTTCGAGACATTTGTCGGATTGCCTGGTTTATTAGTCGCCAGAGTCGAGGTATTCTCCTCGCAAGTAATCCAAGAACCCCAGGGAGTCGGGCCGCCCGCACAATTTCGATAGGTGCCACTAAGCGAAGCGTAGTGGTTGACGAGCTGACGATTGGGTCCAACCTGTAGTGTTGTTGTCCCCCCTTTGCAAAGAGGATCGTAAGGATTGGGACCCACAACTTGTGTTGTAGAATTCGGGCTCAGTTCGTGATTGCGAACCAGAATCACCGTGTTTTGGGGACCTGGGAAAGCCGCCATGCCATCGTGACCACCGGGAACAGGGGAACCATCGCTCATCATTTCGCCGGTTCGTGAAAAAGCCCGATACTGAAACCCACGAGGTAAATCTAACAATCCATTCGGATCGGGTACGAGGGGCCCATACCCTCCCCCAAATACTGACTGACCATTCGCCTTTCTGGCATAAAGCGCTTCTAGAGGAGACATCATCAAAGTGCCAGCAGCACTCGCTCCTGCCAAGGTAAAAAACTTTCGTCGTGATAGTTGCATCAGCTTTTCCGGTGAATTAAACATAGCATACTAAACCTGCATCAAGACCAAGATAAGGTTGGTTTAACTTCTCATTAAGGTGGTCTCATAGCTGTTCAAAGTCAATCCCAGCGGCTCGTAACTTCTCGGCGAACCTGGCTGTTCGTTGCTCTATTTGTTCAGGCCTTTGACGTTTTTTTTATTAGGGAGTTGTAGGGTGGAAAGCACGTTAATCAGCTTTATACAAAGACATTTCTGTAATGGAAATGTATGTCTATTCTATTGTCAAACTTTAGGATACTTCACTAATATTTATGAGGATTTAGTTGCGACCTTTATTTTTTAGTTTCGCTATTTTCTACTTTTTTTTAACAGCTTCTATTTCTTCAACCTCTACCCGGATAATAGCCGTTTCAAATTCTACGCCCACAACTCGGCTGACTTCGAGTATTTCTACAAAACTGGCACATTGAGATAGCGGTTGGCAATTGGATGCAGTACACCCCAAACGAGGAGCTTCTTCTTTTCGGCATTCTGAGCCTGTACGTCATCCTAATGAGAACCGCTATAAAGTCCTAATTCTCGTTCGCAAGCAGTGCCTGGTAACGCATATCCAGAGGCTTAGCCTCGCGTTGATAGAATTATTGAAATTGGTAAAATTCTAACATCCGTTTGATTTTTGGCAACTGTCTTTCAGATTTTCGGAAAGCCAGCCAGATGCGATTGGTAACAGTCTGTGCAGGTTTGAGAACAAGTATCAAGCGATTTTATTTCACCCAATCTGCACACAAGTAGTCGGGAAGAACGCTAAAGCCAAATCCCAATACAACCGCTTGTCTAATTGGTCTTAAATCGGGTACAATCAGTTTCGGATGAACGTCAATTCTTCTGTCAAATACAACTCGCCAAAAGCGGCGGTCTGCCGGTGGCGCGAGTGGAAAATACTCTCAATCCTGCACAAATTGACGCCGCAGAATATGGCGCTATTTTCTACGCTGGGGGACACGGTACAATGTGGGATTTTGCGGATAACCAGGAACTTGCTGCGATTGCTGCTGCTATTTACGAAGCAGGTGGCGTTGTCGGTGCTGTCTGTCACGGGCCGGCGGCGTTAGTTAATCTTAAGTTGTCTGATGGTGAGTACCTGGTTGCAAATAAGACTGTGGCTGCTTTTACTAATGAAGAGGAAGCCACTGTGGGATTGACTGAAATAGTGCCGTTTTTGCTGGAGTCAAAATTAATTGAACTCGGGGCTAATTTTACGAAAGTTCCTAATTTTGAAGTTTGCGTTGTTGCGAGCGAGAGGCTCGTCACAGGCCAAAATCCCGCTTCGGCAGCAGGTGTCGGTCACAAAATGGTAGAATTGCTCAAAAATAAGTAGGTCGCTCTAATTAAATGTAAAACGCTTTTCTATTTGATCCCCGACTTCTTTGAGAAGTCGGGGATCTGGGTATATAGATCTAATACCGACCCTTTTTGTATTCGGTTAACCGTACTCAAAGAGCAACTGTGATCCGAGAACATTACTGCCAAATTTTCGTCTGTGATGCCAATGAATTCGCGCTCGCTGTACGAGGATAAATTACTTATTTATGGGGGTATTAGTGAATTCCATTCATTCCAAGTACGCAAAAATTAGGTATAATTGGTTAGCGCGTATTATGATAAAATTTTCCAAAAATAATACCACGATAGGTCATATCAAAAGCGCGAGAGTGATGAGTCATTGCCCATCTCAAATCTCAAATTGTATGAGCTACATCAAGATATCGATCGCAAAATAAAACAGCAGAATAAACTGGCAACTTGTTCTGATTAGTAAAGTAGCTAAACGAATAAGGTATTAGGGCATAATGTTGTGAAAGATGGAACAGGGTATGGAACTAAATTTACAGAAATTTTATAGCGCCTGCAATCCCAGCTACACCCTGGCAGTAGCAAATCAACAAGACCGACAATACTATATCGATTTCTCTTCAGTGCGGGGCGGCACAATCGTCGAACAATTGGAGCGCACCATCAGCCGTCTGTCCCCCGATGCACCTACCTGTCAATTATTCACCGGTCACATCGGCTCTGGTAAATCAACAGAATTGCTGCGGCTGCAAGCTCAATTGCAGCAACAAGGATTTCATGTTGTTTACTTTGAGTCGAGTAAAGACTTAGACATGGCAGATGTAGATATCACTGACATTTTGTTGAGCGTTGCTCGTCAGGTGAGCGAAAGCATTGAGAAAATGAAAATCAAGCTGCAACCGACGGGTTTTAAAGCTTTGCTCAAAGGGGTTGCTGATGTTTTTCAAACTCAAATCGACTTGAGCGCTGAAGCTAATATCCCTGGTGTTGGGGAAATAAATGCCAGCACGGAAGGAGAGTTTTCTCTGGCGTTGGGAATTGGCAAAATTACTGCTAAGGCGAAAGATGCTCCGAATCTGCGATCGGAGTTGAGGCAATATTTGGAGCCGCGAACTAACGTAATTTTAGATGCGCTGAATAAGGAGTTGCTAGAACCGGCTAATCAAGAACTCAAGCGCCAAGGGAAACAAGGACTTGTAGTAATTATCGACAATCTCGATCGCATACACCTGTGCGCGAAACCGACGGGGCGGCTGCAGCCGGAATACCTGTTTGTCGATCGCGGCGAACAATTGGCAAGACTAAATTGCCACGTCGTGTATACAATTCCTTTGGTGCTGATTTTCTCTAACGATTTGGGCCAGTTGACCAATCGCTTTGGGGTAGATCCGAAGGTTTTGCCGATGGTGCCGGTGCAGTTGAGCGACGGTTCTGAGTGCTCTGAGGGTGTGGAATTGCTGCGGCAGATGGTTCTGGCGCGGGCCTTTCCGACGGTGCATCCTTCGCAGCGCTATGTTTTGGTGGGCAAAGTTTTCGACTCTGCGGAAACTCTCGATCGCCTGTGTCGAGTCAGCGGCGGTCATGTCCGCAATTTGCTGCAACTGCTGTATGGCTGTCTGCAGAAACAAGACCCTCCTCTGTCGCGGGAAACTTTGGAAAATGTGATCGTCCAGCGCCGCCACCAGCTTACTTTGGCGATCGAACCGGATGAGTGGAAATTGCTGCGCCAAGTATCCGCTACCAAAACTGTGAACGGGGAAACTAAATACCAAATATTGCTGCGGAGTCTCTGGGTGTTTGAATACCGTTACGGCGAGGATTACTGGTTTGATGTCAATCCGATTTTGGCTGACGCCAAAGAGTTTCGGGAAACAGTTGAGAGTTGAGAGTTGACAGTTGACGGTTTACAGTCACTCGGCGAGGAAAATCGCTTCTGAACGAACTAAGTTCACTCCTAGCCGACTAAAGAATAAGGGCCCAACTGTAGCAGGATGTGGTATTAAAACTAACAAAACTCAACAGTTAACAGTCAACAGTCAACAGTCAACTAACAAAAATGATTAAAGGCACTACTAAACTTTTGGGAGTAATTGGTCATCCCGTCGAACATTCTCTGTCGCCGGCGATGCACAATGCTGCTATTTCCCACTTGGGAGTCGATTTTGTTTACCTGCCGTTTCCGGTAAAACCAGGGGATTTAAAAGCTGCTCTTGCAGGATTTGCGGCGATCGGCGTTCGGGGATTTAGCATCACGATTCCGCACAAACAAGCAATCTTACCGCTTTTGTCGGAAGTTTCCCCGATCGCTCGGGCGATCGGCGCAGTCAATACCGTATACCTGACTGACAAAGGTTGGTGCGGCACAAATACTGACGTTGAAGGCTTTCTCGCGCCGCTGCCAACCCCCCCAACCCCCCCTTACCAAGGGGGGGCTAAAGACGCGATTTCTGCCTTAGAAAAGCGCAATACGGCTGTTGAATCCTCTCCCCCCCCTTACGAAACACGGGCTGTTGAATCCTCTCCCCCCCCTTACCAAGGGGGGGCTAGGGGGGGTTCCGATTGGAGTCAGAAAGTAGCGGTAATTTTGGGGAATGGCGGGGCGGCGAGAGCTGTTGTGGCTGGATGCGCTCAATTGGGATGTGCAGAGATTCACGTTGTCGGCCGCAACGAACAAAATTTAGCGGAATTTCAGCAGAGTTGGAGCAATTCTCCGATGCCCGTGCAGAATTTGCACGTCCATACTTGGGATAATTTGTCCATGTTAATCTCGCAGGCAGATTTGCTGGTGAACACGACGCCTGTGGGGATGTATCCGCAGGGGGAAAAGTCGCCGGTTGCGGCTGGTGAGATCGATCGAATTTCAGCAGGTGCGATCGTCTATGATTTAATTTACACCCCTAATCCTACGCAGTTTCTCAAAGATGCACATCTTCGGGGAGCGCGAGCTATTGACGGACTCGAAATGCTAGTTCAACAAGGAGCAGCCGCCTTAAAAATTTGGCTGGATAAAGAATCCGTCCCAGTCGATGTGATGCGCCAAGCCTTGCGACAGCATTTAGGTCTAGACTAATGCCATTTCTTCAAAAAGTAGCTGTAGTTTTCCGAATTCCTATAAGTAGAAATTTGAGGCTGAATTCGCGCTAAGCTGAGAATTAAAATATACTTGCCCCGCCATTTATGAAATTTCGAGCTATCAGCCTTTTTTTTGCTACTTGCCTAATCGGAATTTTTAGTTTGGTATTCACTCCACCTGCTTGGGCTCTGACGCAGATTAAACTTTCCGACCTTTCTTATCGCGAATGTCCTGCCGAAATGGGAGAAGGAACAGTCACCAGCGGCAGTTCTATGGAAGCTACCTGCTTTTTGATTACTGGGAAAGCTGAAAATAGCACCGGCAAACCAGTTGTCAATGCCGATATTTTTGGCCGAATTTATGATGCCGACGACAATCCGGTGATGCAAAATCGCACTCGCTTGGGTTCTATAGAAGAAGTTCCTCCCGGAGTTAGCGATTTTCAGCTCAGAATTTCGGTTGCCGCCAATCAACGAACACCTTTGAAGCTCAAGCAATTTAAAGCTACAGGTTTTACTGGCGTGGTTCGCCGCTAACGAAACTCTTTGAGATTTTAGATTGCTGAGAAAGAGATTTTGGGTTAGCTGCCCGTGAAACCGCGTAGCAGTTTTAGATTTGAGATTTTCGATTTGAGATTGTTGAGTGGCTGGCAATTTCTCATTTCTAATGTACGATGAACTCCCCAGCTTTTCAACCGGGGAGTTCATCTAAAAATGTCAAATCTAAAATTTAGTTGCAGGCAGCTAAGTCTGCCAAACAATTTACGCTTGATGCTTAAAAACTTAAGCTTTTCAAACTACAAGGATGTTTGCAAGCTGGTCAAAAGACCGATCAAGAATTCCGAGCCGAACTGAAGTACAAAAAACGCAATCAGTGGTGAAAAGTCAATCCCTCCCAAGGGGGGGATAATCGATCGGAATAGATTTAGGTAAGGATCTGTTAACTGACTCAAAATCGAAAACGGGGGATCGTACCAATTGATATTGGGGAACCAGCTTAACAGCACCCGAAAAATCATCAGGACTAGATAGATTTGCAGAAATGTCGCTAGCGTGGTTGCCAAAAGGCCTATTGAAGAACTCATAAATTTTGCTTGTAGTTTGAGTAAAGTTTACAGACACTTTAACTGTGAGTTTAGCATAGCTGGGGGAGTGAGAGGAGCGAGATGCCGAGAGGGGGAGCATCAGGCTTTTTACGGGCGGGCAGGATAGGATACCCACCCCACAATAAAATTCACTCTTTGTGGAACATACCCAAAAGCCAGTTCTTGAGAATGGCGCAAGATGTTAGTAGCCCCCATGGAGCTGCCAGACTAATCTAAAATTTTAAATGGATTCAGGAGTCTGGGGCGATCGAGCCCTCGCTGCCTGGCGCCGGCGCGTTGCCGTTTACGTCTCCGAGTTGCAGCCGCACGTCATCTATTGCCTGATTTAGTTGGGCAATTTTATCTTCTAAACTCAGCCTTGCTACTTCCATCCCTTCGGCTTCGAGTTGGCTGGCTTTCCTCTGGCGGATTTTTCTGGTTTTTGCGTCTGAAGGTTCACTCAGCAAAGCTTCAGCAGCGCGCCGCGACAGCACCGCACCCAAAACTGCACCCACCAAGCCGCCAAGGGCAGCTCCGGCAATAAATCCCCCTGTAAAACCCTCTCGATTACTCATAGCTCAACTCAACTGCGCGATATTTCCTTGATTTGTTTATTTTGACACTCTCTCGGTGAGAAACCAGGAGATTGTTAGTTGTCAGGTAGGCGTTGGAAAATTTGAGGAGGATGGTTGTGGGGTGTCCCGCCTGCTGTGAAAATACACGCCTTCGGGCTCATGGGCCCATCTCCCAAAACAATCCAAATCATCCGGCAATTATGAAACACCGTCAGGTAAGGCGAGAATTCCGACTTCAGAGTTAAAGCGGATCATTTCCAAAGATCGATCGCCATAAATATCTTCAATGTGTTCCAAGCAGCAGTCGATCGCGAAATCGTTTAATTGGGCCGGCTCAACGCCGTACATTTCCTCAAACACCTCTGAGTCTACCCGACAAAAGCGCGGTCGATCGGCATAAATTCCGCATTCTCTGGTCGATTTGTCAAAATTTATACACCAACCGTCATCTCCGACTAAGGTCAAGTAGAGCGATAATTCGTCTTCAGATAAATACTCGTCTAAGTCAGGGCGCTCTGTTGGGTCGAGGTAACAACAAGCACCGCACTGCTTTACGCAACGCCAAGTAGCCATAGTGTGATTTTAGATTTTAGATTTTAGATTTTAGATTGGGAGCATTATGTGGAAAATGCCAAACTTTAGGAGACTAGAGCTCTTCAAGTATATCAATTGCCCGCGCCGGAGGCGGATCTCCTTCAAGGGCGTTCGATTTTAGATTTGAGGTTTTACATTCCGTTCACTTTCGGGGAAGGGGCATCAAATCCCTGGTTTGCTGTCACTGACAGGTCGATCGCAGTTTACATTTTGTTGAATTTTGTAAAGTTCCTTAAAAAATATGGTCGATCGCCCGGTAAAATCAGAAGCGGATTTTCTAATTCAACAATCTAGACTTAATCACTACAGTCAGGAGGACAAATGGACTTTATAACCGATCTTTTCAGTGGTCTGGGTGGTGTAGACTACCAACTCATTGTTCAGGTAGCTTTACTCGCAGCCGTCGTGCTTTCTGGCCCGATCGTGATTTTTCTCTTGGCAGCTAGAGGCGGCGACCTGTAATTATAGCACGCTCCGGGGCGATCGAGAGTTGGGAGTTTTGAGTTTTAAATGATGCAAAATTCACAAGGCTCGATCGCCAATTTTCGCTGCTGCACCTGCTTTGTTATCAAATACCGAGGGCGTGTTTAGCAGTTTGAATCAAATTCTCAAAAAAAGGTAGAGATACATCGACTTCTCTAGCATCTTTGCGGGAGTTACCTAACAAACCGATGTTTTGTCCGGGTGAAACAGCCAGAACTTGCCCTTGAGAGTTGCGAATTCTCAATTCCTCGATCGAGCCTGCAGGAGAGAGACTGCAAGAATAAGTGCGATCGCAATAATCAAACTCAACTTTTCCAAAAATCGGCGGCCTAGAACTAGCAGCATTTGCGGGCAGCCGGACACCCAACAATTCTAACTCAACCGATGTCTTGCCATTAAAACTATTTTCCCGCAATCGGTAAGCAATATCAACCCGCCGAGGCAAAGGAAAATATTCCCCCCAACGCCAAGCAATCGCTTTCACACTAGCCGATAAATTTCCATCTTGACTTGCAGTTAGTTTAACGTGACCTCCTTTACCAACAATTTTTTGTTCAGTTATGCAAACATTAGGCGTCCAAAATACAGGAGCCTTATTTTCAATCCCGCAAGGTTCCAGAGCATCAATTTGTCGGTAAAGGTCGAGATTAATCTCAGCCAAATCCGCTCGCACATCTACTGAAACCAGCGGTTTTAGGTGTTCGGGTTGCAAACATTGATTGGCAAAAATTGACAGTTGATTGCGGAATTCTTCGAGATTATGAGCCGGCATAGAAAAACCGCCCGCCGCTTTGTGTCCGCCAAATTTAGTTAATAAATCAGCGCAAAAATTGAGCCCGTCAAATACATTAAACTCAGGAATTCCCCTCGCCGAACCCCTGATAATTTTATGGGCAACCTCCCCTACAGCCTCATCCTCAAAAGTACCAATAAACACAGGTACGCCGTAGCGTTCCACCAACCGAGAAGCTACAATCCCGATCACCCCGTGGTGCCAACCGGGTTGCACGACAACTAAAACTCGTTCTTGCTGCAAGTCGAGCTCACTTTCCTCGCACCAAGCAATTGCTTCCTGCTCAATTTCCTGGCACAACTCCTGCCTGCGCTGATTGATTTGTTCGCACTCCATCGCGTTTTTAAGAGCCAATTCGCGATCGTCCGTAGTCAGCAACTCTATCACAATTTGAGGGTCAGCCAGCCGCCCGACAGCATTAATCCGGGGGCCAAGCCTAAAACCAATATCTTCAGGCTTTAACGTATTGCTAGCTTGGCTTTTTGAATTCAGAAGAGGTAAACTTTCCGCACTTCCCGGCTGCACTCCCGCCACCTGAATCAAAGCCTGAATACCCGCCAATTGCGAGTGAGGCAACAGCCGCAAACCCCGCTTCACCCAGCGCCGATTAACTCCAGTCAAAGGCGCTAAATCCGCAATAGTTCCCAACGTAAATAACTCCAGCAGCGGATTCACCAACCCGCCAACTTTTTGCATATCAATCGCCAAAGTAATAGCCAAAACATAAGCAACGCCTACGCCAGCCAAACCGCGATAGGGTGAAGATTCCGCGATTAATTTCGGGTTGAGAATAGCATCGGCCGGCGGCAGTTTTGGCGGCAAATCGTGGTGGTCTGTAATAATAACTTTGACACCGAGTTCTCGCGCTCTAGCAACGGGGCCGTAGGCTGCAATTCCGTTGTCAACCGTGAGAATGAGAGCGACACCTTCCGAGTGAAATTCTTCTACAATGCGATCGTTAATGCCGTAACCTTCTCGCATCCGGCTGGGAATAGCATAATCCACATTCGCGCCCAGAGTCCTGAGAGCTCGCAGCAACAAAGCCGTGCTCGTCATCCCGTCAGCATCGTAGTCGCCGCAAATCGCAATTTTTTGCCCTCCCGATATCGCCTCCCGCAACAGTTTGACACTCGCAGCCAAATCGGGAAACTCATCGGTTGGCGCAGGCAAAACCAGAGATTCTGGTTCGATAAACCCTTGTACTTCTTGAACAGAATCTATGCCCCGGTTAATCAGCACCTGTGCCAGCAAGGGCGACAAACCGATTTCGCCGGCAAACTTTTCGGCTTGCTGTGCTTGAGGCAAATAAATTTGCCACCGTTGGTTTGGCAATCGGTGAAAATGCGGGGGCACAGATGTCGGTAGCTTTTGCACGGAAGCTGAGGTCTAAAGATACATAATTAATCTTATCGAATTAAGTGCATCAGTCAATCAATTTTAGATTTTAGATTTTAGATCGATCATAAAGATGAGTTTTTGGGTAAAATCCGAATGTTGTTTGTAGGAAAGCTTTTTTGGGCAGCTCTCACCGCACCCAAATACTGATACCAGCACCCGATAGGAGTCGTGGAGAACCCAATATTTTAGACCTAAGTTCCAACCCCCACATTGCATCTGTGGAGTCAATCGTCAATCGAAAATCGAAAATGGACTTTGGGCGCAGAGGGCGAATTTAATTTTATGAGGAGACTTGCATGAGTGTCGATCGACCGCCTTGGTTTAAAATTGCATTACAGGTTCGGGGGTCTGTCATTCCCTCAATTTTGCCCCGCGTTTTGCTGTGCGGCGGATTTGGGGTGTTTATTTCTTTCCTGCACTTTTTCAACTTGCCCGTAGCCTTGCCGATTTTGTCTAGCATTGTACCGAGTATTGTCCTCGGTTTACTGTTAGTCTTTCGGACAAATACAGCCTACGAACGATTTTGGGAAGGTAGAAAAATGTGGGGTACTTTAGTCAACAACGTCCGCAATTTGGCGCGCCAAATATGGGTAGCAATTGAGGAAAAAGACCCGCAGGATATCGCATTCAAAAAGTCAGCCCTGCGCCTATTACCTGCCTTTGCAGTGGCGATGAAACTGCACTTGCGGCAAGAATCTGTAAATCCCGAATTGGAGCCGTTAATGTCCCCAGCACAGTACCAAAAGCTCAAGTCGATGAACAATCCGCCCCTAGAAATTGCCTTTTGGATTGAGGATTACTTGCACGAGCAGTATGAGGGCAATTGCGTTGATGTCTATCAGTTAACTGGTATGAAGGAGTTGATCAACTCTATGATAGATGTATTAGGCGGCTGCGAGCGAATTTTGAAGACGCCTATCCCTTTGGCTTACGCGATTCACCTGAAACAACTATTGTTGCTTTACTGTTTGGCACTGCCCTTTCAAATGGTAAACGATGTAAGTTGGGGAACCGGTCCTGTTGTGGCTTTAATTAGTTTTACTTTGTTCGGGATTGAAGAAATCGGCATTGAAATAGAAAATCCCTTTGGACACGATGCCAATGATTTGCCTTTGGACAATATTTGTGCTGCCATGCAGCGCAATATCGACGATTTAATTTCTTTATCTCCTAGCGTTCACGAGCACGTGAAAGATAAGTAGAGTCATTTGATTTTAGATTTTAGATTTTAGATTGGTACATAAAATCTAAAATCTAAAAGCTTCGATTAATTTTTTTTAACAATAAACCGTATTAACCCAGCCAATACTAACAATACAGGAGTCAGCCAATCTCCCCACCGCACGTACAAAGTCCTAGTTTTCCGCCTATAAATAGTAGCATCTCGGACTTCATAGGTATTAATTCTCGACTTCCAAACCGTCTCGCCGCGAGGATTTACAAAAGCAGAGTAACCCGTATTAGTTGCGATAGCTGCCCATCTATCAGTTTCAATTGCCCGCATCACATCTAAAGCGTGATGCTGAGCCAACATCGGTGGTTTGTAATGGGCATTATTGGAAGCTGTGAGCATAAATTCGCCTCCCTGCGCCGCTTGATATCGGAAATTTTCAGCAAAGGCTGAATCGTAACAAATTCCGACAATGGCGCGGCCAAACAGCGTATCAAATAATTGTTTAGAGTTGCCTGGTACTAAATGAGCATCTAAGGGAGAAAGCCGATTAATAATCCCGCCTAAAATTTCGTAAAAAGGGATATATTCGCCTAAAGGCACTAGCTTTAGTTTATCGTAGCGGCCGACAATTTCTCCAGTGCGATCGATCGCCAATAAGCTGTTAGTGATACTATTGTCTTGCTGCCCGAATCCTCCCACCCAAGCCACCACACCGCGTTCGAGAATAGCTTGATAAAAAGAAAGAGTAGAACGCTGATATTCGTTTGTCCAGATAAAAGGCAAAGCTGTCTCTGGAATTAACACAGCATCGACTTTTCTGTCTGCTAACTGTTTGTATCCACTGGTGTAACCTTCCAAAGCGCGCCGCCAGCCCCCTGAGTCAAACTTAATCTCGTTAGGAATATTTCCTTGAATAATGCCAATCTTTAAAGCGGTTGCAGCTTCTTGATTCAAAGGACGGTTGTATAAACTCCACCCTGCAATATGCAAAACTATACACAAACTAGCAGGCAAAAGATAAGCAATCCAATTCTTCCTTCTTCCTTCTTCCTTCTTCCTTCTTCCTTCAATAAAAGCTTCGGCGATTAAGCCATTTACTGCTACAATAGCGGCTGTTACTGCGCTCGGTCCGGAGAGTTGACCGAGGTGCAATATTGCTAAATTGTGCGGGCTTTGCGTATAAGATAGGGATGTCCACCACAGGGAACCTGTACTCCAAATACTTTCTAAGGCGCACCACAAAGCTGTGCCAATTAAAACGCGAGTTAATGCTGAAAATTGAGCATTAATCCCGCCAGCTACCCCTTGTAAAGGGGGGGAGTTAAGAAGAATAAGATCAGAGCTACCCCCGCCAGCCACCCGTTGTAAAGGGGGGGAGTTAAGAATAACAATAGGATTTTTGCCGGGTAAAGTGAGGGAGTTGAGAATTACAAATAGCCACGCCCAAACGGTGACTAAGGCGGCTCCCCAGAGGGTAATGAATGCCCAGCAAAAAAGTGCGATCGCCAAACTCGGCCACCAAGGAACTCCCAACCAAGTCATGGGGTGAATTCCCATAATCCAAGATAAAGCTAATCCGTGATACCCAATTCCCCAGAGTAAAGGAAGAAGGAAGTTCGGCAACGAGCACTGTACAAGATGTAACTGATGGATGTTGAGGAAAGAAGGAAGAAAGAAAAATTTTTGTTTTTGTTCTTCTATTTTTGGCTTTTGATAACTAACAACCAAAATCCACAGGGGAGCTAATGCTACCCAAGCCAATAGCCAGGCATTTACTGGTGCGGTTGTCAATGCCATCAAAATGCCGCTAAAAAATGCGATCGCCCAGGCTAATGTTTTGGATTTATGAACCACGAATTTTTCAAATTTGTGCCTGTTAAATATCGCCACTTTGATGATTGCTAAAAATAATAATTCCTAATTAATATATCAGATCAATCAGGAAGAAGGAAGCTCGGCAACGCCCCGTGTATGAGATTTAACGGATTTAAGAGAAGGAAATCTATCAAATTCTACTTGCCAAAACAAAAAGCGCCCCTATTTCTAGGAGCGCTTTTTGTTAAATCAAAAGCTAAACTTAGCCGTTGATGGAAGGAGCAACCATTGCTACTGGGGTGACTTCACCGGCGGCCAAGTCGAGAGGGAAGTTGTGAGCGTTGCGCTCGTGCATTACTTCCATACCCAAGTTAGCGCGGTTGATGACATCAGCCCAAGTGTTGATGACGCGACCTTGCGAATCGATAACCGATTGGTTGAAGTTGAAACCGTTCAAGTTAAACGCCATCGTGGAAATACCCAAAGAGGTAAACCAGATACCGACAACTGGCCATGCACCTAACAAGAAGTGCAAAGAACGGCTGTTGTTAAAGCTCGCGTATTGGAAAATCAAACGACCGAAGTAGCCGTGGGCTGCGACGATGTTGTAGGTTTCTTCTTCTTGACCGAATTTGTAACCGTAGTTCAAAGATTCAGTTTCGGTTGTTTCCCGAACCAAAGAAGATGTTACCAAGGAACCGTGCATGGCGGAGAACAGAGCACCGCCGAAGACACCAGCAACTCCCAACATATGGAAGGGGTGCATCAGGATGTTGTGCTCGGCTTGGAACACGATCATGAAGTTGAATGTGCCGGAGATACCCAAGGGCATACCGTCAGAGAAGGAACCTTGTCCAATTGGGTAGATCAAGAATACTGCGGTGGCTGCTGCAACTGGTGCAGAGTAAGCGACGCAGATCCAAGGACGCATACCTAAGCGGTAGGACAATTCCCATTCACGACCCATGTAGCAGAAGATGCCGATCAGGAAGTGAAAAACTACCAATTGGTAGGGGCCGCCGTTGTACAACCACTCATCTAAGGAAGCTGCTTCCCAGATTGGGTAGAAGTGAAGCCCGATCGCATTCGATGAAGGAACAACAGCACCAGTAATGATGTTGTTGCCGTACATTAAGGAACCAGCAACTGGTTCGCGGATGCCGTCGATGTCCACAGGAGGAGCAGCGATGAAGGCAATGATGTAGCAGATGGTGGCGCTGAGCAAGGTGGGAATCATCAAGACGCCGAACCAACCCACATAAATGCGGTTTTCGGTGCTAGTTACCCACTCGCAGAACCGTTCCCAAACGTTGCCGCTTTCGCGACGCTGTACGGTTGTTGTCATTTGGTTTATGATTGCTTAATTGAATTTTCAAGGTTCGTTGTGGGGATGCCCCACGCTTATATTAGTAACACCATTCACTCTAGTTTGCCAAGGGATTACTGCTGACAATTTAAACATTTTACAAACTTTTACAATAACTTGATATTTCGTAAATATTTGTAGTTTTTTACAAAGTAAAATTACACATTCAACGGGTTACATACAGCGACCACAAGAACAGAATCTATTGCCTGTAGCTTGGTTCAGCAGTTCAAACACATTATTTGTGTTCAGGTCGATTCTCTTTCTACTTAAATATTTCTTAATTAGGTCGTGAAGAGATGATTTTTAATATTTATTCACATATAACACGTGGATTCTGCGAGGGTAAATTTGTATCGGGAGAATACTAAAAACCACGTTTATCGTGCGATCGGGCTGCATTCTCAATAATCTCCAATCAACCGGGTTTATTGACGAAAAAAAACCCGGTTTCTGAAGCGCTGGGCAATAGAAATCAAAAGGGTTTCTGAGGATGAGTCCGCAAGTTCGGCGTGAAAATTAGGCTTTAGCCTGGGGGCCACTTCATCTGCCGTCCGCCGAGAATGTGAAGGTGCAGGTGGTCTACAGTTTGGCCGCCGTCGCTGCCACTATTAATGACGACGCGATAGCCGTTGCTAAGTCCGAGTTGTTCTGCTACCCGCTTGACAGTCAGTAGCAGGTGTCCCATGAGAGCATGATCTTCCGACTCGGCATCGGCTAATTTGGCAATAGGCTGTTTGGGAATGACGAGGATGTGGACGGGTGCTTGCGGATGGATATCTCTGAACGCGAGGGCCAAGTCGTCCTCATAAACGATGTCTGCGGGAATTTCTTTTCGGATGATTTTGCTGAAAAGCGTTTCTTGAGTTGCCATGAGTGTTAACGAAGGAAGAAGGAAGAGGGAAGAAGGAAGAGGGAAGAAGACCCAAGTGGGAAGAGGGAAGAGGGAAGGCCCAAGTGGGAAGGGGGAAGGGGAAGAGGGAAGAGGGAAGACCCAGCAGGAGAGAAGGAAGAGGAGAAAAAGAAAAGGCAAGGAAAAGTTTTTCTTGCCTCTCCCGATATTCATTAGTCATTGTTAATCATAATAGATGATGAATCAAGGACAGGCAAATTAAGGATAAAGAAAAATGCTTGCTAGGGTTTGGAGTGCATCGATCGTTGGAATTGACGCGGTAAAGGTGGGTGTTGAGGCTGATGTGTCAGGCGGGCTACCGAAAATTGTGGTTGTGGGGTTGCCAGATTCTGCGGTGCAAGAAGCTAAAGAAAGAGTTAAGGCTACGCTAAAAAATTCGGGATATGGTTTTCCGATGCGGAGTATTGTGATTAATTTAACTCCGGCGGATTTGCGGAAGGAAGGGCCGAGTTTTGATTTGCCGATTGCCATTGGCATTTTAGCAGCATCGGAACAAGTCAGCGCTGAACTTTTGGGAGATTATTTGTTTTTAGGGGAACTTTCTTTAGATGGGAGTTTGCGGCCTGTGGCTGGGGTTTTGCCGATCGCCGCTGCTGCTCAAAAAATGGGTATTTCAGGGTTGGTTGTACCGGCTGGTAACGCGCAGGAAGCGGCTTTGGTGCACGGAATATCTGTTTATGGTTTTGAGAATATTTTTGCTGTTACTGATTTTTTGAACAATCCTGAAGCTTATTCGCCTGTAGAAATAAACGGTAGAGAAGAGTTAGCAAAAACGCGGTTTTCTGGTCTAGATTTAAAGGATGTAAAGGGGCAAATTCACGCGCGACGGGCTTTGGAAATTGCGGCGGCGGGGGGACACAATTTAATTTTTGTGGGGCCGCCAGGGAGCGGTAAGACGATGTTGGCCAGGCGTTTGCCGGGTATTTTGCCGCCGCTGACTTTTGGTGAAGCTTTGGATGTAACTCAAATTCATTCGGTGGCGGGGTTGCTGAAGGATAAGGGGAGCTTGGTGGGCGATCGGCCTTTTCGCAGTCCTCACCATTCGGCATCTGGGCCTTCTTTGGTAGGTGGCGGCAGTTTTCCGCGTCCGGGCGAAATTTCTTTAGCACATCGCGGCATCCTTTTTCTCGATGAATTAACTGAGTTTAAAAGAGATGTTTTGGAGTTTTTGCGGCAACCGCTGGAAGATGGTTATGTGACGATTTCTCGGACTAGACAATCGGTGATGTTTCCGGCTCAATTTACTTTAGTTGCAAGTACGAATCCTTGCGCTTGCGGTTATTACGGGGATTCGATCCAACAGTGTACTTGTTCGCCGCAAAAGAGGGAGCAATATTGGGCAAAACTTTCGGGGCCTTTGATGGATCGGATTGATTTGCAAGTGGCAGTTAATCGTTTGAAACCTGAAGAAATTACGCGACAGCCGACGGGGGAGGAGTCGGAACCGGTGCGGGTGAGGGTGCAGCGGGCGCGAGAGCTCGCTACTCGCCGTTTTCAGTCGGAATCTAGTTTACGCTGTAATGCCCAGATGCAAAGCAGCCACATTAACACATGGTGTCAGTTGGATGATGCTTCTCGGAATTTATTGGAGATGGCAATTCGGAAATTGGGGCTTTCTGCAAGGGGGAGCGATCGAATTTTGAAAGTTGCTAGAACTATTGCTGATTTGTCGGGGGATGAAAGCTTGAAAACTCATCATGTGGGGGAGGCGGTGCAGTATCGGACGATCGATCGGATGCAGTAAACAGCGGCTCAAAAGACACAATCCCCGATCCCCGACTTTTTAAAGAAGTTGGGGATCTAACAGTTGATTCGGCGATTTGCATCGCTTCTAAACATACGAAGTCCCAGCAGAGGGGAAATAAGGGATTAAGGGGGTATTTAAGCTCGGTTAATGGTGTCCAATTATTTAATTGAGCCACTGAAACGCCCCGATGTTCCCATGTTTGTTGTCTGATTTTGTGCTGCATGGTGCCAGGATCGCTGGTGAGAGTTGCGTAAGTTCTGTTAGTGTTATATTGGGAGAGGCGACAGGAAACCAAGGCAGCAGTTAAAGTGGCGATCGAGGAAGCTTTAGATCGATTTACCCAAAGCTACTCAACTGAAGTGTATTAGCGCAAATATTAAGATGTTTATCAGCACGTCTACGGATCTTATGGTGAGGCCACACGCAGTATTTATACCACCGCAGCTTGAAGCTGGTGTCAATGCCACACACCCACAGCTTTTGTCAAAAATTCCTCATAATTTCATCAGAAATTCATCAAGTTTTTACCCACTTTTTGGCATTTTTACTGTAATTTATGATACCGATCACCAAAGTTGCACCAATCTTCCCAACGGCTGAATTTTTAATATTTAATTTCTCGCTCTCGCTCTCCCTCACTCTTCCTCACTCTTCCTCACTCTTCCTCTTTCCCTGGCCCCCTCTCGCTGTTTCACCTTAAAATTTTAAATTTTTGAGTGACAAATCATGGCACGATCGCAGCGCGTTTTGATACCATGCAATCAAGCGCAAGACAATCAGGGAATGCACTGGAGGTGTGTAAATGGAGCTTTTCGCAGAACAAAAACGGTGCTTGGATTGCTTGGTAAGCTCGATCGAGCAATTGGGAGGTCGAGTAGACATTCCAAAGCTAGAGCAGATAGCTGAGCTAATCATTCAAACAATGAGAGGGCCTTGGCGGTACTTTCACACGTCGGAACACATTTTTGAGGTCGGGGGGTCAGTCGATCCGATCGAGGTTCTGGCTGCGCTGTTTCACGACCTCGTGTACGTGCAAGTCGATCAGGGCGTTAGTTTCAATATTAGCAGCGCCCTTTGTCCTTTTGTCAAAGAGGTGCGATCGCAGTTAGTTATTAGAGATGAAACCGAACTGCCCGACGATGCCATGTATCAGCTAGTGGCCTCAGTATTTGGGTTTATTCCCGGCAAGACTCTCTCTCCGTTTGCCGGCCAAAACGAATTCTTGAGTGCTGTTATTGCTGCCAAATCTTTGGAGCCTTTTTTGCCAGCTAGTACGATCGCTGAGATAACAGCTTGCATCGAAGCTACTATCCCTTTTCGTCCCCTTTCGCCCAGCGGTTTGAGCGCGATCGAACTTTTGCACCAGCGTTTGGTAAGTATAAATCGCGATTTTAACTTGGGATGGAGCGATACCCAAACCGTAGAAATTGTCAAGCGAGCGGTCAGGTTAGCCAATCGGGATGTGGAGAATTTTGCCTCTCCAAATTCCTCTAATTTCTTAGACAATACCTGGAATTTGATGCCAGAAACCAACCACGAATTATTGACCAATGTTAATTCCTATACTGTTGCCGGATATCGCAGGTCTCTGCAAAAAATGGAAGGATTTTTGAACTTCCTCAAACCCGAACTGGTTTTCCAGCAGTTTATGCAAGAGCCGGACGATGAAACCTACGCTAACCTGATTGCCAGAACTCGCAAAAATATCGAAGTTGCTAAACTTTATTTTGGGGTCAAGCTAATTACCATCGCCATTTTAGAAGCTCTTTCTCACCGTTTGGGTAGCGATATTCCGCTTTCAACTATGATGGGAGAATTGCGCGCCCCAGGAGGATTTAAGACCTCTGTTTTGGAGGATTACTTGCCCAACAAACAGATAGCCTACCCATTAGAAACTGAGTTGGAAAAAGAGGTTTTAAATTTGTTAGCAATAGGACGAAATCAAGAATCGCGCTATGATATTAAAAACTCTCCCGTAGCTACGTTTATTATCAAATCTATCGGCTTTGCTGAAACAGAAAACCTTTTGAAGAAAGCTCAAGAGTTTTTTGCCGGTCATATTACCTCGGAAGAGTTTCTCTCTTACTGCGCTCCTGATGTCATCGAAACCATCTCCTCCGGCGTGATGAAACTCTTTGACAGCAGGAAAACAGCTTTAGGGAAAGTTAAATTAGTTCACCAAACAGTTTCTTAGGATAGGTTGGCACAATCTTAAAACGTTTTCCATCGCAGAAACTTGGTGTCTTGAGTTCAGCCACAATGTCCGGTTAGTCTGAGATGTTGCACTATTGTCAATAACGGGCTCTGGGGCCCGTTCCACAAAGAATGAGTTTTTTTGTGGGGAGTAGGTGTTTGGGAAGAGATCCCGCCCATAGCAGGCTTATTGACAATGGTGCAAGCTCTCAGTTTAAACCATAAAAAAAGTCCTCTTTAAAGGACTTTAGCTATGAGTCTAGGGTTTTAGCCCCTGGCGGACTAATTCGACATCCAACTTCTATTGCGGTGAACCAGCCGCACCCTCTGCACCGGAGTTGCTATCAGGTACAGCCGTACCTGTAGGATTAGAATTGCTCTGGCTTTCCGTATTAGTTTCGCCGCTCGTACCTGCTCCAGAAGCACCATCATCTTGAGTTGGAGATGGAGTAGCTGAACTCTCCGGTGCTGGAGTTGGCGGAGTGGAAGCTGGGTCCCTCTGCGAATTCGGAACCGTAGTATCGGTATTATTTGACGGCGAAGATGGAGACGGCGCTGCTTCCTTAGCGGGTGCATCTTGCTGCTGTGAATTTGGAATTGTAATATTGATATTGGGAGCCGGACTTGTTTGAGGAGCCGGAGTCGCCTGTTGAGCTGGACTTGGTTGAGGAGCAGGCGTAGCTTTTTGAACAGGAGAGGGTTGAACCGGAACCGGAACAATCTTTTGAATGATCGTTTTTTCTCTCTCTATAGTCCGAGTCGGAGCTGGTGTTGCTGAAGGCTGATTTGCTTTCGGTACAACAATCACAGGAGCAGCAGTAGGATTAGGAGCCTCCTCGCCCCGATTGAAGTAATATACACTGCCCAGAACTAAGCCTACCAAAGAAGCAAGAAGAATCCCTAATAATAACCCGCGACCTGCATTCTCATTATCGCGGACTTCTTGGACTCCAAGTTGGCGGTGGTTTTCCGCCATTTGACCCTGTACATAACCTTGGTGATGAGCTGCTTCTTTAGAAGCCTTCGCCGCTGTACTCGGAACACTTGTAGTAGTTCGTGTTGTACTGACGTGACCGTTAGTTGCATCTGTGTGAACTTCTTGATGAATTTCACGGCTAGAGCTATTTTCTTCGTTAGGTTTCATAATTATCTTACCCACAATTATTCAAAAATATTTGTCTCTAGGAGATTCTCTGGTTTGAAAACTTGAGCTAAGCTGTTGAGCAGTTAAATCACTTATTTTGATTTACTGTCAAGATTCAGGTGTAAGCGTTGGGTGTTTGGCTCATACCATACCAGTTTAAATGCTTAACAGCTTTCTGCTTAGGGAGTTTAGAGAACTGTTGGTTTCTCCTTCATCTGTATTAAATATAACTCGCCAAGGTATTAAGCAGGCTCTACCCTCAGAGTGATTGCCAGAGTCCCCAAAGGAATAGAATTAGCCGGACTTCAACAAAGAAGACCGGCTAAATGAGTTATTTATAATGCTTGCAGAGCAAGCATCTAGCAATCGCAGGAGTCGTTAATTTTTGATCCTACCCCAATCCTCCCCGAAGTTGCGGAGAGGAAGTAATAAATTCGCTGCTGCGAGGATTGTTATTGATGATTTATGACACCCTTAAAAGTGGCAACTTTACGGTCGGAGTGGGAAGACAATTCATCAGAGAAATCTGGAAACAAGAGAAGGGAGTAGTAAGAGTTACTAGCTTTCTATTTATCAAGCCACTTTATGCTTGAAATTTGTTTAAATCCGGTTAAATAGCCACAATTAAGTTTTTAGTAATCAAGGCAAGTTTTTTCTTCTCCATCAAGAGAGGATAGTCGTACTCACGACCAACAAGCTTTATTACGAGAAATTAACCGGACAGAAGCCTTACTAACAACTAATTTTTTTTTACTCGGTTCTTTCAATGATGATAGTCATGTGAGCAACTAATGCACCTATCGCTCCTACTGCTGCAATTACTGGAAACAAGGCCGCACCAATCACTCCACCGACTACTCCGACTGTCAGAGGAACTTCTACCAAGATCCGCCCCTCTTCATTTTTGATAATGATGCGTCGGATATTTCCTTCGTGAATCAGTTCTTTAACTTTAGCTACCAAATCGTCGCCGTTAATCTTCAATTCCTCGACGCTAACTTTTTGCTGAGTATAAGCTGGGGTTTCTAAAGGAGTTGTTTCAAAATTAACCTCACTAACTTTTTGGGAAGAAACTTTTTCAGATACAGGTATTGATTCGAGTTCTCTTGTCCCGACCGGTTCTTGTAGGCGATCTGTAGGGGTGTCCATTTTTTGTTCTCCTTTTAGGTAAAAGTATTTTTGTATAGAATTATTTAGAAATATAACACGCAGCTTTTTGTCGATAAATCCTTCTTTTGGGTGATATTGCTGCTGGTGCTATCGTGCCTTGGTCTCTCGATCTTTAATCGCGATCGCCTAAAATCCTTCCTCGGTAGACCCTAGCTGGCGACTTCTCTAGTGCCGCTTGGTTAACAGTCTGCTTCTGGGCCTCGCACCGCCCCACTCTTCAAAAACCTCCAATCGAGACAGCCCAAGGATTAAAGGGACTTTCACACTCTCAGAGACTCAGACTCAACAGGTGTACAGGTTGAAATACTGACATTGTACTGAAAGTACGATCGTCGCGCCGTGTATACAGTTACCACCTCTAGTTCGGGAAACCGCACATGGAAACCGTCGCTTACTTTCCTCAAATGTCATTTGAATTTAACTCAGTGCGATCGCCCAAGCAAACCCGCCCCCCCGAGGTTCCTCAAATCAACATCTTAGAGTTTCTAATGAGAATTGCCTAAAATCAAGGGGGAGGAGAAGTAATCGCAATCAAAATACTATCGCAACCAAACCAACTTCCTCAAATTGAAGTGGAGGTTGGGGAAAGGCGGGTAAAATACTATTATTTCCTTCTGCTTCCTCTTGATTCTCCGTATCCGATTTGCCAGTGACAGAATCTGAATATCAAGTTGGCTGCCCGACGGTACTTTTCTGTAAACTTTTAAGGCACATCAAGCGGATGTGTGGAATGTGAGGTTTAGTTGCGATCGCACAACTTTAGCATCGGCTGGGAAAAATTAGTCGGTGAAGCTTTGGAGGATCGATGCGAGTAAAGTATAAGCTGCCGAACTTGACAAATTGCTCGCCATCGGCTGTCCCTGGCTGGAAGACTACCTACAATTCCAGGGTTGAGTGCGATCGGCATTTGTACGAAAAAACTGACAATTGACATTTCTTGGCAATTGCCCGAAACCGATTTGGCATGAATAGTCAAATAGGTTATCGGCTGCCCATTTGTCGCTATTCTTGTCTTATTGTAATATAATTTTACGCAAGGGGTAATACCAAATGTACTACCAGAGGTCGCAGATGTCTATCAATCTGAACCAAATTAATGTTGTCAAACATAAAAAATAGTTATGACTGTTATATTCGGATTAGTAGAATCTTGGATCTGTCAAATTTACTACATAATTAGGTTTCAAAGGAGTGCCGGCTGTTAAATTAATCTAACCTGCAATATCGTTTCGGGTGACACCCGCACGATTTAACACCCAAAAATTTCTGCTGAAGTAACTCAATTTGAGCGAACAGAGTAGAGTTGATTTCATAGCTATAAAAAAAATAGAAAAAGCCGTCTAAATAGTAAGCAATACTCCAGCACCCAACCGCTACTGCCAATTACCAAAGGAGGGAGCAGTGTATGAAAATGACGGGTTGAGTCCCCTGAAATCACCGCTTGGTTTGCGATCGACTCTACAGGAATTAACCCTGTACGACTTTCTCCTCGAGTCTGAGTGTCCGGGGAACGAAGTTGCTAAAATTTTTCAAGCAAACCCTTTAGTTCCCGGCATCATCATCACTCAGCAAGGAAAGTTTATAGGGATGATTTCGCGGCGGCGTTATTTTGAACACATGAGCCGCCCCTACAGTTTGGAGTTATTTTCTCAACAACCTTTGTTTATACTCTACCGCTTTACTAAAACGGATATGTTGGTTCTCGATCGCGAAACCTCAATTATGACTGCAGTGCGGCAGTCTTTGGAGCGATCGCCCGAATTAATCCACGAACCCATTGTAGTACAAGTCGAACCGGAAACTTACAAACTTTTAGACGTACACCAACTGCTGCTTTCTCAGTTGCAAATTCACGAGTTGTCAACAGTGGCGATGCGCGAGTCGCAAGCGCAATTAAGACATCAAGCCCAACAGCTCGAACTTGCCCTGCTGGAACTTCAGCGCACTCAAACTCAACTAATTCAAACAGAGAAAATGTCTTCTTTGGGGCAGTTAGTAGCAGGAGTAGCTCACGAAATTAACAATCCGATCGGCTTTATATCTAGCAATTTATACCACGCTCAAGAGTACACGCAAGCTTTAATGCGGATGCTCGACATCTACAGGCAGCACTGTCCCGAATTCATACCGGAAATTGCAGCAGAAGCCGAAAAAATCGAACTCGATTATTTAGTTGAAGACTTGCCGAAAGTGTTAAATTCCATGCAGCAAGGTGCAAAAAGAGTCCGCGACATCGTTTTGTCGCTGCGGAATTTTTGCAGGTTGGACGAAGCTCAAATGAAGCAGGTCAACATTCACGACGGTATCAACAACACGATTATGCTTTTGCAAAGCCAGCTTAAAGGGAAACCGGGGCAGGAGGCGATCGAAATTCACAAAGAATACAGCGACTTGCCACTGGTGCAGTGCTATCCCGGACAGCTCAATCAGGTATTTATGAATATTTTACTTAATGCAATTTACGCTCTGGTTGAGTCTAATAAACACGAAAAGGTTGATAAAAAAAGCACGAAAAAGTCGCAATCAGCGGAAGAAAAGCAGTCTTGTACAAAGACTCAATCATCAGTTTCTAAGTCTACCCGCCTAAGTCCTATGATTCGGATTCGCACCGAGTTAAGTGATAAAAAAAAGGTAATAATTAAAATTTCTGACAATGGCCCGGGCATGACTGAAGATGTTCGGAAGCGGTTGTTTGATCCTTTCTTTACTACTAAGCCGGTCGGCAAAGGAACGGGTTTGGGACTGTCGATTAGCTATGAAATTGTTGTCAACCAACACGGCGGCGAATTGAAGTGCTTTTCGGAACCGGGAAAAGGAGCAGAATTTGCGATCGAGATTCCGCTTCAACAGTCTTCCGTAGCACAGATTTTGCCTCGCTTTGCGTGATACAACAGAAGGAAGAAGGAAGAAGCAATAAAAGTTAGGGACTCGGCCGTTGAAACCGCTTAAGAGTCAAACTTTCGTTTTTGTGTCTTGAGACTAAAGAATAAAACCCGCCGGCTAGCGCGAACCTTTGCAAACCCATTTCCACAAAGGATGACTGGGCCCTCGCTGGCGAATGCGGCGCACTTGTTGTTCCAAACCCTGTTTTTCCCGATGGGGCAATCCTCGCACCATATTGCGGCTTTGCCAAGTTAGCACTCCTAAAGTCATTCCCAAGCACAAACCCAAACCGAGAGTTGGCCAGCGATTAAAAGATAAACCGTAGCGCACGGCCGCCCAAGTGAAGTGTTCAAACCACAAAGCGATTTCGCGGCGCAAACCCCAAATGCTCAAAGAACCGACGCTAATCCACAGTAATATCACAGTTAACCAGCGGCCGTAAACTGTTAGTTTGTGAAGCCTTTGGACTTCAATTTGAAAATTTGCGTCGCTTTGATTAGTCATCAGTCATTAGTTATTAGTCATTAGTATTTAGGGTACCCAGCACGCAGCTTACCACTATAAGTGACGCGTCAAACCATTTTTTTGCCTTAGTCCTGAGTTAACCGTTAACAGCAATCAGCAGCTTAATAACTAATGACTGATCGGCCAGGACAATTAAACTTCCTCTGACTGGTTGATTCCTTCTGCAGGGACAGGGATAGAGTGGGCCGTGCGAGTGCGCCACCAAGCTAGCAGCGTACTGGCAATGAAAATACTCGAATACGCACCCGCAATAAAGCCGACAATCAATGCTAAAGCAAAGTATTTGAGGGTTTCGCCGCCAAACAAAAAGATTGAAAACAAAGTGAGCAGCGTTGTCATAGTCGTGTTAATTGACCTTCCCAGCGTCTGCATGACCGCATCATCGACAATTTGATTTATCGACTGTCCCGGATTTAGCTTGATTACTTCGCGAACGCGATCGTAAATTACCACTGTATCGTTAACTGAAAAACCGATAATTGTCAAGATTGCCACTACAAACAAACTGTCCACTTCCACACCTTGAACTAAACCTAAAATTGAGAAGATACCAACAGTAATGAACACGTCGTGAAACAGAGCTACAAAAGCAAAAAAGGCATAATCTAACTGAAATCGGAATGTCAGATAAATAGTAATGCCAGCAAAGGAAAGAAATACAGCCAACAATCCCGAAGTAAATAATTGTTTACCGAGGGTAGGCCCAACCGTATCAATTTGAGTTGAGTTCGGGGCAAAAGCGCCTATTTTATCGCTCAAAGCTGTTTGCAACTTAGTACGTTGTTCGACATCCAAACTTTTCGTGCGTAGCGACAAACCGCGCTGTTCTTTGCCGATAACTTGAATGCTGCTGCCACCTAAACCTTGGGCGTCCAGCACTTCGCGGACAGCAGCAAGATCGATGGGTTTACAATTTTCCGGTTTCGTGCAGTCGAGTTCAAATTGCAGGCGAGTGCCGCCGATAAAATCTAAACTGGGGCGCAGCGGTGCGCGAATGTCGGGACGAGTCCAAGAAATCGCCATCGACACTATACCTGCGAGGATAATAGCGGCGGACATACTCCACCAGATCGATCGCTGTTTGATTACACTAAATTTCATAATTTGAAGGAAGAGGGAAGTTCGGCAACGGATTGTGTAAGCTGTTACGCATCTAAATTGTATTTTTGGGCGGGCGGGACGCCCACCCCACACGAATTTGCTCGAATTTGATTGTCAAATTTAGATGCGCCTCAGCTTAACGGATGTAAGAAGGAAGGAAGAAGTTAACAGTCAACAGTCAACAGTTAACAGTCAACAGTCAACAGTTAAGTATTAGCAGTTTTCGACAAACCGGGACAGAACCACTGAGGTTTCCGCAATGCTGGAAAGCTCAATACTACGAACAGCAGAGTGCGGCTGCAAGTGAGCGCAGTAAACATACTCACTCCCACCCCCAATGCCAGAGTTACAGCAAACCCTTTAACTAAACCAGCACCCAACCAGAACAAAGCAGCACAAGCAATAACTGTTGTGACGTTTCCGTCTAAAATGCTGGAAAAAGCGCGATAAAAACCAGATTCGACCGATCGATAAAGCGATTTCCCCGCCCGCAACTCTTCCCGCGTGCGCTCAAAAATCAGCACGTTAGCATCCACGGCCATCCCGATGCTGAGCACAAAACCAGCAATTCCTGGCAGCGTTAATGTCACTCCCAAAAGCACGAAAGCTGCCCAAGTTAACAGAGCATAAATTAACAGCGCAATATTGGCAATTACGCCGGGGAGTCGATAGTAGGCAACCATGAAAATCAAGACTAAAACTAAGCCGCCGATACCTGCGTTTATACTGCTTTGAATGCTGTCTCTACCCAAACTAGCACCGATCGTGCGGTTTTCTACAATTTCGACAGGCACCGGCAAAGCGCCGCCCCGCAATTGCACTGCTAAATCGTTGGCTTCTTGCGTTGTAAAGTTGCCTTGAATTACGGCACTTCCACCAGTAATTCCTGCTTGGGCAAATTCAACGCCGACGACTGGAGAACTGATCATTCTTTCGTCTAGGAAAATACCGATACTGCG
This sequence comes from Microcoleus sp. Pol12A5, assembly GCF_036701435.1. Lineage (NCBI taxonomy): Bacteria > Bacillati > Cyanobacteriota > Cyanophyceae > Oscillatoriales > Microcoleaceae > Microcoleus > Microcoleus sp. Pol12A5. The sequence continues at coordinate 7,558 of NZ_JAUBQU010000069.1, read as the reverse complement.
TCCGGTGCCTGCTAAATTTTTAGTGAGTTGGGCAAATAGTTCGCCTCCTTTGGTATCGAAAACAAGAGCAACGTTCCAGTTGTTCCCAGCCGCCAAGGGTTGAGGTTGAGCGTCTTTGAGGTTTTCGCCACCGAGGCCGGTGCTTTTGAAGAGTTTGGCGATCGCCTCATTGCTTCTTTTCAAAGCAGCCTGATTTTCTTTAATAGCCGCCTCATTGTTGCTAGTTTTCAATTCTGCTTGTTTTGCGAGTAATTCCTGCTGCAACTGCCTTTCAATCGCTAATTGTGCTTCTGTTCCGGGCAGTTGTTCCAGAAATTCTAGCTTGGCGGTACCACCCAAGACTCGTTCTGCTTGTTGTGGGTCATTTACTCCGGGCAACTGCACCAGAATTTGGTCTTCTCCTACTGTTTGGACTAATGCTTCGGAAACACCCAAACCGTTGACGCGGTTTTCGACAATCCGCCGCACTGCTTCTAACATTCCCTGATCAATTTTGGGAATTGTGGGGGTAGTTTTTACTTGAATTGTGAGTTGCGACCCTCCTTGCAAGTCTAATCCCAGCCGCGTCGGAATTGTTACTATTACAGTAATGGCGGCGATGATTAAAACAAAAATTAGGGCTAATATTGAACGTTGTTTTTGCATATTTAATTATTAGTCATTGGTCAGTTGGCAGTTGTCAGTTGGCAGTTGGCGGTTGGCAGATTTTAGTCATCAGTCATCAGTCATCAGTCAACAGTCATCAGTCAACAGTCAACAGTCAACAGTCAACCAATGACTATTGACTAATCACTATTTATACTCGCAAAGCTACCATTTTTTGGACTGCCTCGACAATTTGCGTGGGCTGGACAATGGTCAGTCTTTCCAAATTCCCATTGTAAGGTGTGGGAATATCTTGTGAAGACAGGCGCAAAACTGGTGCGTCGAGTTCGTCAAAAAATCGATCGCTAATCGAAGCAATTAGTTCGGCACCGATGCCTCCTGTTTTCATACACTCCTCTACAATAATTACTTTGTGAGTTTTGCGAATGGATGCGCCGATCGTCTCCATGTCCAGGGGTTTGAGAGAAATCAGGTCGATTACTTCTGGATCGTAACCTTCTTTTAGCAGGGCGGGCACGGCTTGCAAGACGTGGTGCCGCATCCTGGAATAAGTCAGGATTGTGACATCTTTGCCCGATCGCACGATTTCTGCTTTGTCCAGCGGCACTAAATATTCTGTTTCTGGCAAATTTTCTTTTAGGTTGTAAAGAAGGACGTGCTCGAAAAACAGAACGGGGTTATCGTCGCGGATTGCTGATTTTAAAAGTCCTTTGGCGTTGTAGGGAGTCGAACAAGCGACTATTTTCAAACCGGGTACTGCTTGGAAATATGCTTCTAACCGCTGGGAGTGTTCCGCGCCGAGTTGCCGGCCCACGCCGCCGGGGCCGCGAATTACCATCGGCATTTTGAAGTTGCCGCCGGATGTGTAGCGCAGCATTCCGGCGTTGTTGGAAATTTGGTTGAAGGCCAGCAGCAAAAAGCCCATGTTCATGCCTTCGATGACCGGCCGGAGTCCCGTCATTGCTGCGCCTACTGCTAGGCCTGTAAAGCTATTTTCGGCGATCGGGGTGTCGAGCACTCTAAGTTCGCCGTATTTGTTGTAGAGGTCTTTGGTGACTTTATAGGAACCGCCATATTGACCTACGTCTTCGCCGAGTACGAATACGGCGGAGTCGCGGGCCATTTCTTCGTCTAACGCCTCGCGGAGGGCGTTGAACAATAAGGTTTCTGCCATAGGAGGTGAAGCAATGATTGCAGGAGGGTCAGATTAGAATCTTAACCTTTCGGGGGTGTCGATCTAGGAGTCGATCGCAAATTTGACAGTTAAAACCTGAGATTTGGGCAATCTTTATCATAACATTTGTATTATGTCAATGAATATTGCAGTTAAAATAATACTAACTTGCCTGCCCACAGCAGAGGAATATTATGCTCCAGACAAAAACTCAACTAACTCTGGAAGAGTTTCTCGCTCTTTCCGAAGGAGAAGGCGATATTACCTACGAACTTATTGACGAGCAAGCAGTACCGAAAATGTCACCTAAAAAATTTCATTCTCGCCTCACCCGAAGCCTAATAAAACTCCTCGAGCAGTGGGGGGACGAACGGGGAGAAATTGGTGTAGAATGGGCGGTGAAATTAACCCGCCACGGGCGAGACTGGGTGCCAGTACCAGACCTTTTATATGTTTCTTACCAACGCTTATCTCCTGACTGGAATCAAGATGAAGCCTGTCCTGTAGTCCCGGAATTAGTCATAGAAATTATTTCACCCGAACAAACTTTCGGTCAGTTAGCTGCTAAAGCGAGAGATTATTTAGATGCTCAGGTATTGCGGGTTTGGGTAGTAGATAGCAAGGCGAGAAGCATTACAGTTTTTTACCCCGATGCAGCACCGCAGACTTATATGGGAGATACCCTATTAAAAGATCCACTTTTTGATGGATTAGAATTTACTGCGACCCAGCTATTTCAAATGGCAAAAATACCGCTAACTTTCTCTTAGATTCCGGACTTCCTCTAGAAGTAGGGGCTCTGGATCTTCGGTTTTTTTGAGCGAGGCTTACTTAATTGCTCATTAATTGGCCAACTCCACATAACAACTAACAACTAACGAATAACTAATGACTAATTTCCGAAAAATGTTTTTGCAATAAATCGTGAATAAATCGATAACGCCGATCGCCCGTTTTTTGCAGCAGCAGGCGATCGGTCGCAGCATCGAGAAAACGCCTGTAATCCCAAGGAATGTAGCCGTTCGACCACAGCACCACGCGCAATATAAAACTTTCAATCCCCGGAATTCCCGGCAAAAAAGCACTAATTACCGCAGCAACAGCACCGGCAATTAATCCCCAAATCGACCCGGAGACTAGGCTGGCAATTAATCCCAAAATCACCCAAATCAGCCCGCCAACCAGCTTAACTCCCAACTGATACTTGCGCCGTTCCTCCTCTGTTTGCAGCCAGCTAGACGGTATGCGATCGAGGTAAAATTCTTGAATTCCTTCCTGTTCCATCCTTCTGGCCAACCATCCCAGCCAGTGGCGAATTTGTTCGGGCCGCAGTTCCTTACCTCTGGGATACTGCTTGACTTGCCCGGCCATTTGGTGGCGAATATAGGCAGTTAACAGATATTTGCGCTGTTCTTCTGCGGAAGTTATGCGCTTCCAAGCTTCGATTAAAATATCGTCGTAAGCCAAAGCCATCATGCTCAAAAGCAAGGGAACTTTTGCCAATTTTAACAACTCCGGCTCCCGCTCTATGCTGTACCAAAGTTCGCGGCTTCTGGCTTCTAGCAGATAATTTTGAATTTGATTTTCTCTTAAAGGTTTCAATAAAACCGCTGCTTGCAGGCGAAATCTAGTATCGCAGTTTTTGTAAGCTTCAAAACTGCTGCAAGCTACTAAATGTTTGGGTTGAAATTCGCTTTCCACAAATTGATTGATTGCTTGAATGCAGCTATTTTGGCGGTGAGTTTCTACTTCGTCCAAGCCGTCGAGGAGAGGCAGCAATTTTTGTTCGGCAAGCCATTTTTTGCCGACAGCAGGAGAGATGCCGTATTTGAACTGAAGTTGAGCAATTAACCAATCGGCGATCGCCCCGGATTCTGCTTTCCACGATCCGAGTTCAAACAGCACTGGTACTGGCAAACTAGCATCTTTTTGGGCGCGGGAAATTAATACGCGAGCTAATTCTAGCAGCGTCGTAGTTTTGCCTGCACCCGTGGCTCCCAAAATTACCAATTTGCCGCCGGCGCGATCGAACACTTTAGCAATGCTGGCTTTGGGTGAAAGCCGAAAACTCGGACGGTTGCCGGCTTTCACTTCCACATCCCAACAGCGGTTAACACCAACAGGAGGCGATTCTTGGCTGAGGTTAGCCAGCACAGCAGCGTGCAAAGACTGCGATCGTCCTGCTTGGACTTCCTGCTTCACCTCCTCCAACAATTGATCGCGGGGCGCTTGTAATCTCAGAGGAATCAATTTTGACATTTTATGTACCTCGCGCTGAACGCTTACCTTCGCAAATTTGCGCGCAAATAACCCAGAGCAAGATTACCATCAGTATAGGCGTCCAGTATATATTGACTCAAATTATTGCGACAATTATGGATCTGAAATTTTATCTAAAAATCCTGACCCTGTGGGCCGCACTAGGTATTTCCACTGTAAATTAACTGGCGATCGCCCCAACTCTCAAACAAAAATTATTAGTATAGATACAGAGAGGGTTTTTTATGTCATTTACTAAGGGTCAAATCATCACAGTAAGCTTAGCAGGACTGGCAACAGCGGTGGGAGTGGCTGTTGCAACTATACAGTCGGGTGCGATGAAACAATCCGATCTTCCCCTTGCAGAATCCCCGGCATCCACCAGAAACCAGATTGCAGGGCCCACGAACAACCCTGAATCTCGGCAACCAAAATCTCTGCAAGCACAAACCCAGGCTGCAGAATCTCCGAAATCCAAACCCCAACCTGCAAAAACCCCGGCTGTTCAATCCTCGCTAGTTGCAGGAGTCTCTCCGCGAAAAGTTGAGCCAGTAGTTGTCACACCGCCCAATTCGGGTTGCAAAATCACCCAGGCTGTAGTCAGCGATCCGAATCCACCGCTAAATGTGCGATCGAGCCCCCAAGTAAGGGGCAGCCAAATTGTAGGAAAACTCAAAAATAATACCTTTGTTTCAGTCGCCGAAGAACAAAACGGTTGGCTGCGAATTACCGATCCAGTTCCCGGTTGGGTTGCGAAAAGACGCACCGAAAGCAGTTGTTCTAACCTCAACCAGCAGATTAATTTTCTGCCGGGAGGAGATGAAGCAATTGTTAAAGGTCGAATTATCGGCGGCGGCAGCCACTCTTACCGGATTCGAGCCCGAAAAGGTCAAACAATGACTGTTAAGAATCGGAAAGATGTTTTTCCCCAAATTATAACTCCTCGTGGCAAACTTTTAGCCGGAGATCCTTATCAAGGCAATGAAACAGAGTGGAGTGGAAAAGTGCCCGTAACAGGCAATTACACATTACAATTAGACTCTAATTTCCGGGGATACGAATACGAATTTTCGGTTAAATTGCGCTAATTTGCCTGACATCTGTGGGAACAGGCACTGCCCTGCCCCTACCCGGATATGGGACTTTTAATCAATAGTATAATTAAGGAATCGTTCCCAGCGAGATATCAAGAATCGCAAATTTCTGCCAATCTTCAGAATCAAAGTGCCACCATTCGGTTGTGATACCGATAAATCCGTGTTTTTTCATCGCATCCTTAAGCACTTGACGATTTTTCCGAGATTCCGCGCTGCCGCCTTGATAATCTCCGTGAGCTTTTTCGGTAAAATCATCGTAAGGTGTGGGCATTTCTAATTCTTTGCCAGTGCGATCGACTAAAGTCAAATCTATAGCAGCACCGCGATTGTGCCGCGAACCCCTAGCAGGATTAGCAACATAGCGCGGATCTGGCCAAGCTTGCCACATTTGCTTAGTCACAGAGAAAGGCCTGTAGCAATCGTAAACTTTCAAACCCAATCCGATTTTTTCCAAATCTGTTTGAACTAGCCCTAACTTTTGAGCAACAGAACTTCTCAAAGCGCATTTCGATATAGGATAAAGTTTTCGTTTCAAGAAATTGTTAGTAGTGGCGTATCGAATATCGAGGCGAATGTTGGGATTTACGGTGCGGATGTCAACCAGTCGCGCCGAACGAGGAAGTTGACTCATGAAAATACTTTCAGGTACTACTGGGTTTAGTTCTGGTTGGGGAATTTGCACTTGTGGCGGCTCCTGGGCGCGAATCGACATTGTATAATTCAGTGTGGTTGTAGATAGTAATATTAGAGCGAATACAATTAAATATTTTGTAAATCGGTTGAATTTCATAGCTCTGTTAAGTAAATATTTAATAGAGTTTTTACATTTCATATTGTGGGGAATTTTCGCGTTTTTCATGTTGTCTGCCAGCCCGCCAGACCGACAGGGGTTGAAACCCCTGTCTCATAGCTAAAGTCCTCGCTATGAGGACTGAAATATTTCTCTAAAACTTTTATTTTATGAGTCTTTCAGTCGGTTTTAACCGACTTTAGTTATGAGACGGGGGTTTTAACCCCCGGCAAACTGTGGGACAAGCGCGAGAACGCTCGCTCTCTTTTCTCTCTGAGTCATTTTTAATTGTTAATTGTCCTCAAATTCCCAAGCGCTGATACACTAAATCTAAGTGCCTCAATTGATACTGCGGATCGAAACAATCATCAATTTCTTTGGTCGTCATCTTAGCTGTTACGCGCTCGTCCTTAGCAATTAAATTGTAGAAATTGCCACCCGGTTTGTTCCAAGCTTCGTGAGCACAAGATTGCACAATTTTGTAGGCTTCTTCGCGACTCGTGCCTTTTTCTACTAAGGCTAACATCACGCGCTGGCTGAAGATGACTCCCCCGTAAAGGTTCATGTTTTGCTTCATATTTTCGGGATAGACTAGCAGGTGTTTTACTAAGTCTGTGGTTTCTACTAACATGAAGTGAGTTACTGTAGAACTGTCGGGCAAAATCATCCGTTCTACGGAACTGTGAGAGATGTCTCTTTCGTGCCAAAGTGCAACGTTTTCTAAGGCTGCGACGGCGTTGGCGCGGACTATTCTCGCCATCCCTGTGAGTCTTTCCGATCGAATCGGGTTGCGTTTGTGGGGCATGGCGGATGAGCCTTTTTGCCCTTTGGAAAAGAATTCTTCGACTTCGAGAACGTCGGTGCGTTGCAGGTTGCGGATTTCTACTGCAAAACGCTCGATCGATGCTGCTAAGAGTGCTAAGGTTTGGACGTATTCGGCGTGTCGATCGCGCGAAATGACTTGAGTGGATGCGGTATCCGGTTCGAGTCCGAGGTTTTGACAGGCGATCGCTTCAATTCGCGGGTCAATATTAGCATAGGTTCCGACTGCGCCGGAGATTTTGCCGACTGCAATGGACGATCGCAAATTCACTAATCGGGCGCGGCTGCGAAAGACTTCTGCCAGCCATCCTGCTAGTTTAAAGCCAAAGGTGATGGGTTCAGCGTGAATTCCGTGCGATCGGCCAACCATGACGGTATTGCGATGCTGTTGAGCCTGATAGCGAATAGCTTGACTCAATTCTTCGACACGTTCTAACAAAATATTGACGCTAGCGACTAATTGCAGCGCCAAAGCAGTATCGAGCACATCGGAACTGGTTAAGCCGAGGTGAATGTAGCGGCCGGCATCGCCTACATATTCGTTGACATTTGTCAAGAAGGCGATCATGTCGTGGCGGACTTCCGCTTCTATTTCGAGGACTCGTTTGGGGTCAAAATTAGCCTTAGCTTTGATTTCTTCGACTGCGGCGGCGGGGATGTAGCCGAGTTCGGCTTGAGCTTCGCAGACAGCGATTTCTACTTGCAGCCAGGTTTTCAGTTTGGCGGTTTCAGTCCAGATGTTGCCCATTTCGGGCAAAGTGTAGCGCTCTATCACGGTGGGAGTTGGGGAATGCGATCGTCCTATTGTAC
>NZ_JAUBQU010000230.1:0-4175 GCF_036701435.1 Microcoleus sp. Pol12A5 | reverse complement strand
TTCAAGTTTCTTCAAGTGCGATCGCCTTTATTGACACTCAAGTAGAAAATTATCAAAGTCTGATTGCTGGGGTAAAAGCGGGTACGGAAGTAGTCGTTTTGGATGGGAACCGGGATGCGATCGACCAAATTACTCAAATTTTAGCTCTTCGGACAAATATTGACAGCCTTCACATTGTTTCTCACGGTGCTCCGGGCAGCTTGCAACTCGGCGACGGTAACTTGAGTTTAGATGATATAGAGTGCGATCGGGATTCTCTACAGCAGTGGTTTTCGCCACGAACCGACTCAAGGAGCAAAAATCGACCGAATATCCTGCTATACGGGTGTTCAGTAGCAGCAGGCGAGATAGGTAAAGCATTTATCAAACGCTTGAGTGAGTTAACCGGGGCTAGTGTTGCAGCTTCCCAAAACCTCACGGGAAGTGTAGCCAAAGGCGGGGACTGGGAACTGGAAGTCAGAACCGGGAAAATAAAAACGCCGCTGGTATTTGAACCCGAAGTGTTAGCGGGTTACGAGTATGTTTTGAATAGTTTTGGTGCAGCTACAAATTTTGGCGTGGGTACAAGTCCCAAAGGTATTAATGTAGGGGATTTCAACGCTGATACCTTCCCAGACTTGGTAGTGACAAATCTGAATGACGACAACGTTTCAATTTTGTTAGGGAATGGCACAGGGGGTTTTGGCACAGCTACCAACTTTGCCGTAGGTTTAGGTCCCGTTTCCGTCACATCGGGATTATTTAACGATGACAATTTCCCCGACTTAGCCGTAGCAAATAGTAGTAATAGTAATATCTCAATTCTGTTAGCAAATGGTACGGGTGGCTTCTATGTAGGCAATGATTTCAATGTGGGTAATACTCCCCTTTCAATAGCTGTCGGAAACTTTAACGCGGACACTTTCCTCGATTTAGCGGTGGTAAACGCTAACCCTCAAGGTGCTTCTGGTAGTGTCTCAATTTTGTTGGGAAATGGTGCTGGTTACTTTGGGGCTGCCACTAATTTCAATGTTGGTTCCATTCCTGGTTCCGTTGTTGTAGGCAACTTTAATGCTGACAGTGTACCTGACTTAGCCGTTGCCAACAGCTTCTCTAATAATGTCTCAATTCTGTTAGGAAATGGTACGGGCGGATTTGGTGCAGCTACTAATTTTGGGGGTGTGCCAACTCCAAATTCGATCGCCACTGGGGACTTTAACGGAGACAATTTCCTCGACTTAGCCACAGCTAACGGCGGTTCTAACAGTGTGTCAATTCTATTGGGAAATGGCACTGGTGGCTTTGGCCCGGCCACTACTGTTAACGCAGGGGCAGGGCTTAACGGCATTGTGGTGAAAGACTTTAGCGGAGATGGCAGACTTGACTTAGCAGTAACAGGAACCAGCGGCGCATCAATTTTAGTAGGCAACGGCAATGGCGGTTTTAGTACACCCATTAACTTTACTGCGGGCACCGATCCAAATTCCATTATTGCAGGCAACTTTAATGCTGACACTCTCCCGGATTTGGCCGTAGCGAACAGCGGTTCAGACAACGTTTCTGTACTGCTAAATACACCGAATACGGTAAATTTTGACACTTCCAAATACAGCAACATCATCCCTGTTAATGAAGACGCTACCGACACAGTAATTAATGTCACTCTTACTCTGGGCGGCACACCCCTCACCGATGTAGTTGTACCAATTGTCCTCGACCCCAGTAGCACAGCTACTCAAGATGCTGATTACACAATTTCACCTACTACTGTTACTTTCCCTGCCGGGGCGACAGGTGCTGCACTCACTCAAACTGTGGCAGTTACCATCAAGGCTGACAACATCGTTGACAGTAACGAACAGTTAGTTCTCAATTTGGGTGCGATTACAGGCGGTGTTGCTGGCGCTACGAGTCAAGTTAAATTGTCAATATTGGATAGGAAGAGTTCTTACTCAATTATCGCCGAGAATCCCACCGTGACCGAAGGGAATTCCGGCGCTAATCCTGCCACATTTACTATTACTCGCAGCGGTAGCACAGAACTTTGGAGTACCGTAGATTATGCTATTATCGGCACTGCGACAAACGGCACTGATTACAACAATATCGGCGGCACTTCTGGGGCAACTGCTGCCACTGGTAAAATCAGTTTTGCCGAGGGTGAAACATCCAAAACTATTACTTTGGATCTGTTGGGAGATGGCAATATAGAACCGGATGAAACTGTTGCCATTACTTTATCAAATTCAGTTTCACCGGGTGGCGCACCGACTATTGCGACGGCTACCGCTACGGCTACTATCAAAAATGATGACGCTGCCGGCATCACTGTCACTCCAAAGGCAATATCAACAACCGAAGCTGGCGGTAAGGCAGAATTTACAGTCAAATTAAACGCTGCACCAACTGCTGACGTTACCATCGGTTTGAGGAGTGACAATGTTGCAGAAGGAACAGTTTCAACGGAGAGCTTAACTTTCACTACGGCTAACTACGATCAACCGCAACCAATAACGGTGAATGGTGTTGACGATTTGGTAGCTGATGGCCCTCTACCTTACAAAATTGTCACGGCTGCGGCTGTGAGTACCGATGTTAATTACAATAACCTCGATCCTGAAGATGTCACCGTCACCAACAGTGACAATGAAACTCCGGGAATTACGGTGAATCCGACGGCGGGATTAACTACTGGTGAAGATGGCACTCCTGCTAACTTTACTGTGGTTCTAAATACTCAGCCGACTGCTGATGTGACTATCGGCTTGAACACAGATAATCTTGCCGAGGGAACTGTTTCGACTAATAGCTTAACTTTCACTACGGCTACCTGGAATACACCGCAGCCGGTGACAGTAACAGGGCTTAACGATAGCATTGCTGACGGCGATATTGGCTACAAGATTCTCACGGCGGTTACTGTTAGTACAGATCCGATTTACAACAACCTAGATGTAGCGGATGTTAGCCTCAGCAATAAGGACGATGATACGGCTGGTATTTCTATTACTCCCACGGCAACAACTGCTACAGAAGGCGGCGCGACGGGCAGTTATGCGATCGAGTTAACGTCCGAGCCGATCGCCCCTGTTACCATTAACTTTAATGCCCCAAGTGAAATAAATGCGATCGCGCCTGTTATCTTTGACAGCAGTAACTGGAATGTTCCCCAAACAGTCACAGTCACCGCTACCGACGATAGCAAAGCCGAAGGCACGCACAGCAGCACGATCGCTCACACTGTTACCAGTACCGACACTAAGTATAGCGGCACGGCTATTCAGGATGTAAATGTAGCTATTACCGACAACGACACAGCAGGTGTGAGCATTTCTCCCACGCAAACAACTGCTACAGAAGGCGCGGCCGCGGGCAGTTATGATCTCAAATTAATATCGCAGCCGATCGCCCCTGTTACCATTAACTTTAATGCCGGAAGTGAAATAAATGCGATCGCCCCTGTTATCTTTGACAGCACTAACTGGAATGCTGCCAAAACAGTCACAGTCACCGCTACCGACGATAGCAAAGCCGAAGGCACGCACACGGGCACGATCGCTCACACTATTACCAGTACCGACACTAAGTATAGCGGCACAACAATTCAGGATGTCAGTGTAGCGATTACCGACAACGACACAGCAGGTGTCAGCATTTCTCCCACGCAAACAACTGCTACAGAAGGCGGCGCGGATGGCAGTTATGACATCAAATTAACATCGCAGCCGATCGCCCCTGTAACTATCACTCTCACAACAGGTAATGAGATAGAGGCGATCGCCCCTGTGACTTTCACTGCGGATAATTGGAATGTCGCTAAAACCGTTACGGTGAAAGCTGTTGACGATGCAGTTGTCGAAGGCGCGCACAGCGGTAATATCACTCATAGTGTGAGCGAGGGTGATGCTAAGTATAATGGGGTTGTGGTTCCAGGGGTGACAGTGGCGATTACGGATAACGATGTAGCGCCAGAACCGAGCGGCGGTGGCGGCACTGTAGCAGAACCGAGCGGCGGTGGCGGCACTGTAGCAGAACCGAGCGGCGGTGGCGGCACTGTAGCAGAACCGAGCGGCGGTGGCGGCACTGTAGCAGAACCGAGCGGCGGTGGCGGCACTGTAGCAGAACCGAGCGGCGGTGGCGGCACTGTAGCAGAACCGAGCGGCGGTGGCGGCACTGTAGCAGAACCGAGCGGCGGT